>NZ_JBWKZF010000016.1:0-127223 GCF_059424195.1 Caulobacter sp. GW456-12-1-14-TSB4 | reverse complement strand
GCGCCCGTGATCATGTTCTTCACGTAGTCGGCGTGGCCGGGGCAGTCGACGTGCGCGTAGTGACGGTTGGCCGTCTCGTACTCGACGTGCGCGGTGTTGATCGTGATGCCGCGGGCCTTTTCTTCCGGCGCGGCGTCGATGTCGGCGTAGTTCTTAGCGGTCGCGCCGCCCGACTTCGCCAGCGTGATCGTGATCGCGGCCGTCAGCGTCGTCTTGCCATGGTCAACGTGACCAATGGTGCCGATGTTGCAGTGCGGCTTATTACGTTCGAACTTTTCCTTGGCCATCTTCTTAGCTCCAGGACCCCAGCGGGGCCTTTATCAAAACAGGTTGGACGTCTGGGGTTGGGTCGGAAGGGGCCCATAGAGCCCCTTCCCAATCCTGCGTCTAGGCTTTTCCGAAACGGAAGGCTTAGGCGTACTTCTTGATCACTTCGTCGGCGACGTGTTGCGGCACCGGATCGTAGTGGTCGTAGACCATGCTGAACTGAGCGCGGCCTTGCGACATACCCCGCAGGGTGTTCACGTAACCGAACATGTTGGCCAGCGGCACATAGGCGTTCACGACAGTCGCGTTGCCGCGCATGTCTTGACCTTGGATCATGCCACGGCGGCTGTTCAGATCGCCGATGACCGAACCCAGATACTCTTCCGGGGTCACGACCTCGACCTTCATGATCGGCTCGAGCAGCTTCGGGTTACCCTTCTCGCGCAGTTCCTTGAAGGCGGCGCGCGAGGCGATTTCGAAGGCCAGGACCGACGAGTCGACGTCGTGGTACTTGCCGTCCGTCAGGGTCGCCTTGAAGTCGATCAGCGGGAAGCCGGCCAGCAGGCCGTTGTCCTTGACCGATTCCAGGCCCTTCTGGACGCCCGGGATGTATTCCTTCGGCACGGCGCCGCCGACGATCGCGTTCTCGAACACGAAGCCCGAACCCGGCTCGCCCGGTTCGAAGGTCAGCATGACGCGGGCGAACTGGCCCGTACCACCGGTCTGCTTCTTGTGCGTGTAGTCGATGTCGACCTTGCGGCCCAGCGATTCACGATAGGCGACCTGCGGCGCGCCGATGTTGGCTTCGACCTTGTAGGTGCGCTTCAGGATGTCGATCTTGATGTCGAGGTGCAGCTCGCCCATGCCCTTCAGGATCGTCTGGCCCGACTCGTGGTCGGTCGAGACGGTGAAGGACGGATCTTCGGCGGCCAGCTTCTGCAGGGCGACGCCCAGCTTCTCCTGGTCGGCCTTCGACTTGGGTTCGACGGCGATCTCGATGACCGGAGCCGGGAATTCCATGCGCTCCAGGATGACCGGCGACTTCAGCGGATCGCACAGGGTGTCACCCGTGCGGGTTTCCTTCAGGCCAGCCAGGGCGACGATGTCGCCGGCATAGGCTTCCTTGATGTCTTCGCGGTTGTTGCTGTGCATGAGCAGCATGCGGCCGACGCGCTCGCGCTTGTCGCGCGTGGCGTTCAGCAGCGACATGCCGGTTTCCAGCTTGCCCGAGTAGATGCGGCAGAAGGTCAGCGAACCGACGAAGGGGTCGTCCATGATCTTGAACGCCAGAACCGACAGCGGCTCTTCGTCCGAGGCGTGACGCACGACTTCTTCTTCGGTCTTGAAGTCGATGCCCTTGGTCGGCGGGATGTCCAGCGGCGACGGCAGGTAGTCGACGACGGCGTCCAGGAGCGTCTGCACGCCCTTGTTCTTGAAGGCCGAGCCGCAGAGGATCGGATAGAAGGCGCCCGTCAGAACGGCCTTACGGATGCACTTCTTGATGGTGGCTTCCGAGGGCTCTTCGCCGCCCAGATAAGCTTCCATGGCTTCGTCGTCGAGCTCGACGGCGTTCTCGACCAGATAGGCGCGGGCTTCCACGGCCTTGTCCAGCAGGTCGGCCGGGATTTCCTCGTCGCGGAAGTTGGCGCCCAGGGCGTCGTTGTCCCAGACCACGGCCTTCATGCGGACCAGGTCCACGAGGCCCTTCAGGTTCGATTCCGAACCGATCGGGAATTGGATCGGCACGGCCTTCGCGCCCAGACGGTCGCGGATCGACTCGACCGACTTGTCGAAGTCGGCGCCGATCTTGTCCATCTTGTTGACGAACACGATGCGCGGAACGCGGTACTTGTCGGCCTGGCGCCAGACGGTTTCGGTCTGCGGCTCGACGCCGGCGTTACCGTCCAGCACCGTCACGGCGCCGTCGAGGACGCGCAAGCTGCGCTCGACTTCGATGGTGAAGTCGACGTGCCCGGGGGTGTCGATGATGTTGAGGCGCTTTTCTTGCCAGAAAGCGGTCGTCGCGGCCGACGTGATCGTGATGCCGCGCTCCTGCTCCTGCTCCATCCAGTCCATGGTCGCGGCGCCGTCGTGGACTTCGCCGATCTTGTGCGACTTACCGGTGTAATACAGGATCCGCTCGGTCGTCGTCGTCTTGCCCGCGTCGATGTGGGCCATGATGCCGAAGTTGCGGTAGTCTTCGATTTTATGCGTGCGGGGCATAGCGATCGCTCTGCAAACGGGGCGGCCCTAGGCGGACACGACCGGGATTAAACGTGCGGCGCGGGCGGTTTATCTCAAACCGCCCGCGCCTGAAAGAGTGCTGATAGCGAAAAGCTTACCAGCGGTAGTGCGAGAACGCCCGGTTGGCTTCAGCCATCTTGTGGGTGTCTTCGCGCTTCTTCACGGCGGTGCCGCGGTTGTTCGAGGCGTCGAGCAGCTCACCGGCCAGCTTTTCGGTCATGGTGTTCTCACCACGCTTGCGCGCGGCGGTCACCAGCCAACGGATGGCCAGGGCGCGGCGACGGTCCGGACGGACTTCAACCGGCACCTGATAGGTGGCGCCGCCGACGCGGCGCGACCGGACTTCGATCGCCGGGGCGACGTTGTCCAGGGCGGAGTGGAAGGTCTCAAGCGGACCTTGGTCCTTGCGCTTGTTTTCCAGGATGTCGAAAGCACCATAGATGATGTTTTCGGCGACGGCTTTTTTGCCCTCGTACATCACGTAGTTCATGAACTTCGTGACAATCAGGTCCCCAAACTTGGGATCCGGCAGGACTTGGCGTTTCTCGGCGCGACGGCGGCGGGACATTCTTCTTTTTCCTTACTTCGGACGCTTGGCGCCGTAGAGCGAACGACGCTGCTTACGATCCTTGACACCTTGGGTGTCGAGGACGCCGCGCAGGATGTGATAACGGACGCCGGGCAAATCCTTGACGCGGCCGCCGCGGATGAGCACCACCGAGTGCTCCTGCAGGTTGTGGCCTTCGCCCGGGATGTAGCACACGGCTTCGATGCCGGTGGTCAGACGGACCTTGGCGACCTTACGGAGAGCCGAGTTCGGCTTCTTCGGGGTCGTGGTGTAGACGCGCGTGCAAACGCCGCGACGTTGGGGGCAGCCCTTCAGGGCCGGCACCTTGTTCCGGACCGGCTTCGGGGAGCGCGGCTTACGGATGAGCTGGTTAATGGTAGGCATTAAGTCTCTGCTCTGATGGAAGCGTGTGCCTTTCGGCCGGGGCGCTTCAGGTCCTTGTCTTTGTTGTTCTTGGTTCAAGGCTCCGCTTGGAGACCCGATAAACACGAAACTCGCCGGGGCGCGGATGCACACCGGCGGGTTCTTCCCCCCGAGGGGAGAAAGCTCATCGGAACGCACGCGAACGCACGCCTCGAAAAAGAGCGCGGTATGTACTCGCGAAGCCGCCGAACGTCAACCGCCTGTTCCTGCGCCGGTTAACGCCGCCTTAAGGCCCCGTTTGGCGACACGTTTTCGCCACTGGAAGCTGTACAGCTTCTCGCGGGGATGGAGCGCCTTGTCTCGCCCGGCTTGCACACCACGTGGGGAGAGCCGAGACAGGGCCAGGGAGGCCGGGTGAGCGTCAGCGTGAGGACCAGCGGAGACAACAGGCGACGGGCGACGATTCTCGCCGGCTCGCTGCTGCTGCACGTGGCGCTGCTGGCCTGGCTGGCGATTCCCGCACGCCCTCTGCTCGAAGACATGGTCGCCGAGGACCTGTCGGTGATGACCCTGGACCTGCAACGGCCCATCCCCCAGGACTTGCCGGAACCGCGCCCCGCGCCGGCTTCGGCGACGACCGCGCCCTCCCCCGTCCTGCCGTTCGAGGTGCGCGCGCCGACCCGCGCCGCGCCGGCTGGCGTCCCGACCTTGTCGGTCCCCGCCGCCGGCATCGCTCGCCCGGGTACAGCGTACCATCCGGCCCCTCTGCCCGGCGCGAGCGGCGGCGACCTGCGCACGGCCCTTCGCGGCAGCGCCACCGGCTGCGTCAGCGCCGACGCCGTCGGCCTGAACCGCCAGGAGCGCGACAAGTGCGACGAGCGCTTCGGCGCCGCCCAGGCGCGCGGGACCTATGCCGGCCCGATGAACGCGGTCAAGGCCCGCGAGTTCGAGGCCCAGACCATAATGCAGGACCTTGCCCGCAAGGCGAGGGAGGCTCCGATGGGCGTCGGCGTCGATCATCGCAGCAGGGACCAGCCCGGCACGATGAAGGAGATCCCCTTCGTGCTCGGGGCCGAGCAGGACAATCTGGGCAACGCGCTCAACGCCCAGCAGCAGCGCCTCAAGCAGCTGAACGACTATCGCAAGGCCGACGTCCGCGCCAAGCAGCGCTCGCGCGACAACGACCAGCGTTGAGAGACGGGGCGTAAAAAGGGCTTTCATCCGTATGCCCGCCGAATAACCTCCCCGCCAGGTAGGCGCGCGGGCTCAACGGGCGCGCCGTGGTTGTGAGGGGATGTCATGCGGTTTTCCGCTTCGCTTTGTGCTGCCTTGATCCTGACGACGGCGACCGCGCCGTCGGCCGTGCTGGCCCAGGACTATTCGCAGTTTTCCGACGCCGCGCTCGACAAGGAGCTGGCGGCGAAGGCCGACGTGCAGATGTACGTCATGGTGCCGATGCGCGACGGCGTGCGGCTGGCGACCAATGTCTACCGGCCCAAGGGCGCGACCGGGCCGCTGCCGACCATCTTCATCAAGACGCCCTACAACGAGCTGCCCTACAAGGCCGCCAGCACCCGCAACGCGCTGGACGCCATCAAGCACGGCTACGCCCTGGTGCTGCAGAACGAGCGCGGCCGCTACTACTCCGAGGGCGAGTGGGAGATCCTGGGCCATCCGCAGACCGACGGCTACGACACCCTGACCTGGATCGCCAAGCAGGGCTGGTCGAACGGCAAGATCGGCACGCGCGGCTGCTCGTCCTCGGCCGAGTGGCAGCTGGCCCTGGCTGGCCAGAACCATCCGAACCACACCGCCATGGTCCCGCAGGCCTCGGGCGCGGGCATCGGCAAGGTCGGGGAGTTCCAGGAGCAGGGCAACTGGTACACCGGCGGCGTGCCGCGCAACCTGTTCTTCGTCTGGCTGTACGGCGTCGACAACCCGCTGCGCGCCCAGCCGCCCAAGGGCCTGGACTCCCAGACCATCGCGCGCCTCGCCAAGTACAACGACCTGGAGGCCAAGAAGCCCGACGTGAACTGGCCCAGCCAGATCCGCCACCTGCCGGTCAACGAGATGCTGAAGGACCTGGGCGAGCCCAAGGGCACGTTCGAGGAGCTGATCAACCGCGACGGCCCGGCCGACCCGGCCTGGCGCAAGGGCGGCCTCTATCACGACAGCGAGGGCTGGGGCGTGCCGGCCCTGTGGTTCAATTCCTGGTACGACGTGTCGATCGGCCCGAACCTGGCCCTGTTCAACCACGCCCGCGCGGTGAAGTCCGACAAGGAAGCCAGCGACAACCAGTACGCCATCGTCGCGCCCAACAACCACTGCGGCTTTGGGGCGCGCACGCTGATGGCGCCGTTCAAGTCGGGCGACCGCGACCTGGGCAACCCCAATTTCGACAGCGAGAAGGAGGTCTACGCCTTCTTCGACCGCTGGCTGAAGGGCGACGTCAACGCCTTCCCGAAGACCACCCCGGCGGTGCGCTACTACACGATGGGGGCCAACAGCTGGAAGCAGTCGGCCCAGTGGCCGCCGGAAGGCTCGGCTCCGATGCGGCTCTACCTGCGCTCCAGCGGCCGGGCCAACAGCCTGGCCGGCGACGGCAAGCTGACCCCCACGGCCCCGAGCGCCGGCGAGCAAGCCGACCGCTATGCCTATGACCCTGCCAACCCGGTCCAGACCGTCGGCGGCGGCGACTGCTGCAACGGCGGTCTCGTGACGGCCGGCGCCTTCGACCAGCGCGGGGTCGAGGCTCGCGACGACGTGCTCGTCTACACCAGCGAACCGCTGACCGAGGCGATGGAGGTTTCCGGCTTCGTGCGGGCCTTCCTGAAGGTCTCGTCGGACGCCAAGGACACCGACTTCGCCGTCAAGCTGGTCGACGTCGCGCCGGACGGCACGGCCTACATCCTGGGCGACACCATCATGCGCGCCCGCTATCGCGACAGCTACGAGAAGCCCGCGATGATGACCGCTGGCCAGACCTACACGATCAAGCCGACGCCGATCACGACGTCCAACACCTTCCTGCCCGGCCACCGCATCCGGGTGGAGGTGACCTCGTCCAACTTCCCGAAGTTCGTCCGCAACCTGAACACCGGCGGCGCCAATGAGAAGGAGACGAAGTTCGTGGTCGCCAACAACGCCGTGCACCACGCGGCGGGTGAGGAGTCGTATATCGAGCTGCCGGTGGTGGGGCGGAAGTAGGAGCCGGCGCTAAGCGCCTAAGCCGCCCGTCGCATCGACGCCGCGCCGCCGACCTTGAAGCGTTGGACGAGGGCGGCCAGGCCGTTGACCTCATCCAGCAGCGACTGGCTGGAAGCCGCCGAGCGGCTGGCCATGGCCGTGGTGTGCTGCGTCCCCTGGTCCATCTGGTTCACGGCCGTGTTGACCTGCGACAGGCCGGCGGACTGTTCCTGGGCCGAGGCGGCGATCTCGGTGATCACCGCGCTGATCGCGCCGACCTGGTTGGCGATGCGCTGCAGGGTCTCGCCCGCCGCGCCGACCAGCGACACGCCCGACTCCACCTGACGCGCCGAGTCGCCGATGTGGATCTTGATCTCCTTGGCCGCGTCGGCCGAGCGCTGGGCCAGGGCCCGCACCTCTTGCGCGACGACCGCGAAGCCGCGACCGGCCTCACCCGCGCGGGCCGCCTCGACGCCAGCATTCAGCGCCAGCAGGTTGGTCTGGAACGCGATCTCGTCGATCACCCCGATGATCTGGGCCACCTGGCGGGACGAGGCCTCGATGCCGCCGATCGCCTCGACGGCCGAGGCGACGACGTCGCGCGAGCGGCCAGCCTCGGTCTGGGCGTCGCTGACCGCGCGGTGGGCTTCCTTGGCGCCGTCGGCCGTCCTGCGGACGGTGGCGGTGATCTCGTCCAACGCGGCGGCGGTCTCTTCCAGGCTGGCGGCCTGGGCCTCGCTGCGGCGTGACAGGTCGTCGGCGGCCGTGGCGATGCCGCCGGCCCCGGCGTTCAGGCCCGACACGGCCGAGACCACGGCGCCCATGGCGTCCTCCAGCCCCTCGACGGCGCGGTTGAAGTCGGCGCGCAGGCCTTCGTAGTCGTGGGCGAAGGGCTGTGTCAGGCGCACGGTCAGGTCGCCGGCCGACAGGCGGTTCAGGCTCTCGGCCAAACCGCGGACAACCTGCGCCTGCTCGGCCGAACGGCGAGCGCTGTCGGCCCCGGCGGCGTCGCGCTCGGCTTCCGAGGCTTCGCGATGGGCGGCGGCTTCGGCGGCGATGCGGTTCTTCTCCAGGGCCGCGTCACGGAACTGGTGGACGGCGTCGGCCATCAGGCCGATGTCGTCCTGGCGGCCGGCGAACGGCAGGGTGACGGAGAGGTCCCCGCCCATCAGCCGGCTCATGGCGTTGCGCAGCACAGCCAGCGGCGACAGCTGGCGGCGGGTCATCAGCACCGACGCCCCTCCTCCGGCCAGGCCCAGCAGCAGGCAGGCCAGGGCCAGCAGGGTCAGCTGGTGATAGACGGGCTGGAAGTAGTCGGCCTGCGGCACGCCGACATACAGCACGCCGATCACCTGGCCGCTGGCGTCCTTGATCGGGTCGTAGGCGACGAAGAATGGCCGGCCCAGGATCTTGGCCTCACCGCGATAGGTCTCGCCCTTGCCCAGCACCGCGTCATAGACGGGGCCCTTGGCCAGGCTGGTGCCGACGGCGCGCGAGCCGTCGTCCTTGGTGACATTGGTGGTGATCCGCTTGTCACCCATGAAGACGGTGGCCGTGCCGCCGACCAGGGTCTTGACGCGATCGACGCCGTCGAAGTCGCCGTTCAGGGCGTGGTCGCCGACCAGCAGCTTGTCGCCCTGGCGGCTGAACGTCTTGCCGCGCTCACCGATCACGTCCCACGCCACCCGCATGCTGGCTTCCTGCGCCTGCGTCGCCTGACGGCGCGCGAAGTCGAGGGAGCTGTGCGCCACGATCCCCAGGACCGCGACGGTCAGGACGAGGAAGGCGGCGGCGATGGTCAGGCTGACCTTGGTGGAGATGCTGGCGCGCATGGGCTTCTTGGCTTTGATGCAGATCAAGAGCCTGAATGGCGCGTATGGTTTAAAATCTTGATGAATATCAACGTTATGGAAACGTCACCGTAGCCAACCGCGACGTTCGGTCGCGGAAGTTACTCCCAGCGGATGTCGGCTCCGAGCTTGCCCAGGTTCTCCACGAAGTTCGGGTGCGCCCGGCGGATCGGGTCGGCGTTGTCGATCACCGAGGTCCCCTCGATCCCGACCGCGACCAGCAGCAGGGCGATGGCGGCGCGGATGATGTAGGGGCTTTCGACGTCGGCGGCCGGGCTGAGCGGCTGGCCGCCGAAGGTGACGACCCGGTGCGGATCGGCGGCCACGACCTGGGCGCCGAACTTGGTCAGCTCCGAGGTCCAGCCCAGCGCGCCCTCATAGACCTTGTTCCAGAACATCACCGAGCCCTCGGCCCGCACGCCCAGGGCGATGAAGATCGGCAGCAGGTCGGCCGGCACATAGGGCCAGGGCGCGGCCTCGACCTTCTGGATCATGTGGGTGGTGAACGGGCGCTGCACCTTCATCGGCCCGCCGCTGGCCGTGGACCAGCCGTCGGCATGGGTGATGGTCACCCCGAACTTGGCGAAGGTGCGATCCAGCAGCGGGAACTGCTCGGGCACGCCGTTGCGCACCTTCAGCCCCCCACCGGTCAGGGCGCTCAGCGCCAGGAAGGTCGCCACCTCGTGGAAGTCGTCGGCGAAGGTGTAATCCGCGCCGCCCAGGGCTTGGCCGCCCTCGACGTCTATGGCCCCCGCGCCGGCCTCGATCCGCGCGCCCATCAGGGTCAGGAAGCGGCTGAACTCCTGCACGTGCGGCTCGCAGGCGGCATTGGTGATGCGCGAGCGGCCGGGGGCCAACAGCGCGCACATCAGGAAGTTCTCGGTCGTGGTCACCGAGGCGTAGTCCAGCCAGTGCTGGGTCGGGACGAAGGCCGCCGGGGCCTCGATCACCACGCCCTCGGGTTGGGCCGAGACGGTCGCGCCGAACGCGCGCAGCACCTCGACGTGCGGGTCGATCTCGCGCATGCCCAGGGTGCAGCCCTTGCTATCGTCTTCCAGCACCACCTGGCCGAAACGGCGCAGCAGGGCCGGGATCAGCATGATGGTCGAGCGCATCCCGGCCGGCAGCCGCGCCGCGCGGGCGTCCAGGTCGGCGCCGTGGCGCAGCTCGAGCTTGCCGGTCGCGAAGTCGGCCTCGACCACGCTGCCGATCGAGCGGAAATAGTCGAGCAGCTTCCGCACATCGGTGATGTCCGGGACGTTGCGCAGGGTCACCGCCGCGTCGGTCAGCAGGGTGGCGCACAGCACGGGCAGGACGGCGTTCTTGTTGGCCGACGGCGCGATCTCGCCCGCGAGCTTGCGCCCGCCATTCACCCGCAACTTCGCCATCGCCTGTCCTTCTACGCTGAGCGGCGGCACCCTAGTGGATCAGCGCGATGCTTGTCTTGCGGCGATCGCCTACGTCCCCAGAACCTTCCTCAGGGACGCCTCGATCTGGCCGCCGGACCAGGTGTCTCCGTAGTCCTCGCGGGCCTTGTCGGCCAACGCGCGCAGCGGCGGCAGGTCGGCGACGCGGCGGACCAGGGCGGCGGTCCTCGGCGCGGTCTCGTCGAGGAGCTGGCCGATCGGCTCGAAGCGTTCGGCCATCGTGGACCACAGGGTGGCGGTGACGACGTCGGCGATCCCCGGTCCCTCCCCGCCCAGCAGGAAGCCGCTGTCGGCCTTCAAGCCGTGGCGGCGGCCCGTTTCCTCCCAGAACGACATCCACTTCTTCAGGCGCGGCACGAACTCGGCCCAGCGCTTGTCGGTCCACATCTCGCGGCCGCCGTCATTGGTCAGCTCGTCGATGACGTCATTGGCGTCGCAGACGATCTTCAGGATCAGGGCGCGCAGCTCTGGCGTCGCCGGCAGCAGGTCCAGCGTCTCGCCCAGATAGAGGATCACCGCCGGCATCTGGGCGATGGCGACCTTGGCTTTCTTGTCGACCAGCATCGGCGGTCCCATGAACGGGACCGGCATGTCCTTCACGGCGCCGCCCATCAGGTCGGAGATCTTGGCGTCACCGCCTTCCGTCCAGCTCTTGCCGGCATGGGCCAGCACGGCCCGGACGAACTGGCCCCGGAAGGGCGCGGACCAGTAGTAGAGCTCATAGTCGGACATCAGGGGCTCCCGGCGGTGGATGCCCCAGACCAACGAAAAAGGCCCGGGATCGCTCCCGGGCCTTTCCGTAGTTCAGTTCAGACCTAAGCCTATTCGGCGTCCGCCCCGGACGCCCATCGGGCGTCCGAGTTTCCGAGTGTCTCGGACGCCTATTCGGCGTCCGCGAGCGCGATTTCGGCCGGCAGCGGCTCCATCGCTTCTTCGCGCTGCTGGGCCAGCTGCTCGTCGCGCTTGGCGGCGACGCGCTGCAGGCTGCGCAGATAGGAACCCGTACCGGCGGGGATCAGACGACCCACGATGACGTTTTCCTTCAGGCCTTCCAGGGTGTCGGTCTTGCCGTGCACCGAGGCTTCGGTCAGGACGCGGGTCGTTTCCTGGAACGACGCGGCCGAGATGAAGCTCTTGGTTTGCAGCGAGGCCTTGGTGATGCCCAGCAGGACCGGTTGGGTCACAGCCGGACGACCGCCACGGGCGACAGCCTTGTCCTGTTCCTTGTCGAAGTCCGGCTTGTCGAGGTGGTCACCCTTGATCAGGCCGGTATCGCCGGGCTCGAGGATCTCGACCTTCTGCAGCATCTGACGAACGATCGTCTCGATGTGCTTGTCGTTGATCGGCACGCCCTGCAGTCGATAGACCTCCTGGATTTCGTCCACGAGGAAGTTGGCCAGGGCCTCGACGCCCAGGATGCGCAGGATGTCGTGCGGATCCGGGTTGCCGTCGATGATGTACTCGCCCTTGGAGATGAAGTCCCCGTCGTGAACGGCAATGTGCTTGCCCTTCGGGATCAGGAACTCGACCGCCTCGGCCTGGTTGCCATCGGCATCGACGTCCGGGGTGATCTTGATCCGGCGCTTGTTCTTGTAATCCTTGCCGAATTCGACACGGCCGTCCATTTCCGCGATGACCGCGCAGTCCTTCGGACGGCGGGCTTCGAAGAGCTCGGCGACGCGCGGCAGACCACCGGTGATGTCCCGGGTCTTGGCGCCTTCGGTCGGGATACGCGCGATGACTTCACCCGGCTTCACTTCGTCGCCATCGGCGACGGAGAGAATGGCGCCGGCCGACAGGAGGTAACGAGCCTCGCCGCCGTTCGACAGACGCTTGTACGAGCCGTCATCCGACAGCACGCCCATGGCCGGACGCAGGTCCGAACCACGCGCCGACGTACGCCAGTCGGCGATGACGCGCTGGGCGATACCGGTCGCTTCGTCGACTTCCTCGCGGATGGACAGGCCATCGACCAGGTCTTCGGCGCGGATCTTGCCGGCCACTTCGGTGATGATCGGGGTGGTGTAGGGGTCCCAATCGCCGAGGCGCTGGCCGCGCTTCACCGAGTCGCCGTCCTTGACCCGCAGGCGGGCGCCGTACGGCGGCTTGTAGGTTTCGCGCTCCTTGCCGTCGACCAGCACGCTGACCGAGGTGTTGCGGCTCATGATGACCAGCGCGCCGTCGGCGCCAATAACGGTCGGGCCGATCACGCGGACCGTACCCTCGTTCGAGGCTTCGAAGAACGACTGCTCGGCCACCTGGGCGGTGCCGCCGATGTGGAACGTACGCATGGTCAGCTGCGTGCCGGGCTCACCGATCGACTGGGCGGCGATGACGCCGACCGCTTCACCGATGTTCACCGGGGTGCCGCGGGCCAGGTCGCGGCCGTAGCAGGCGCCGCAGACGCCGATCTTGGCTTCGCAGGTCAGGACCGAGCGGACCTTCACCGACTGCACCACGGCCGCCTCGATGGCGTCGGCGATGTTCTCGTCGATATAGGTGTCGGCCGGAACGACCAGCTCGCCGGTGCCCGGATCCTTGACGTCCTCGGCCGTGAAGCGGCCCAGGACGCGGGTGCCCAGCGAGACCAGCACGTCGCCGCCTTCGACGACGGCGCGCAGGGTGATGCCCTTCGTGGTGCCGCAGTCTTCCTCGACGATGATGCAGTCCTGCGCGACGTCGACCAGACGACGGGTCAGGTAGCCCGAGTTGGCGGTCTTCAGCGCGGTGTCCGCCAGGCCCTTACGAGCGCCGTGGGTCGAGTTGAAGTACTCCTGAACGGTCAGGCCTTCCTTGAAGTTCGAGACGATCGGGGTCTCGATGATTTCACCGGACGGCTTGGCCATCAGGCCGCGCATGCCGCCCAGCTGCTTCATCTGGGCTTGCGAACCACGGGCGC
Organism: Caulobacter sp. GW456-12-1-14-TSB4; assembly: GCF_059424195.1. Lineage (NCBI taxonomy): Bacteria > Pseudomonadati > Pseudomonadota > Alphaproteobacteria > Caulobacterales > Caulobacteraceae > Caulobacter > Caulobacter sp. GW456-12-1-14-TSB4. The sequence continues at coordinate 114,419 of NZ_JBWKZF010000016.1, read as the reverse complement.
CGGAGTGGGCCATCATGTAGATGGCGTTGATTTCCTTCTCGCGGCCGTTCTCGTCCTTATGCTTCATCTGAAGCTCGGCCATCATCTCGTCGGCGACGCGATCGGTGGCCTTGGCCCAGGCGTCAACGACCTTGTTGTACTTCTCACCCTTGGTGATCAGGCCGTCGGCGTACTGTTGCTCGTACTCTTCGGCCAGCGAGCGGGTTTCGGCGACGATGGCCTCCTTCCGCTTCGGGATGATGATGTCGTCCTTGCCGAAGGAGATGCCGGCCTTGGCGGCTTCCTTGAAGCCCAGACCCATGACCTTGTCGGCGAAGATGACCGTCGCCTTCTGACCGCAGTGGCGGTAGACGATGTCGATCAGATTGCCGATTTCCTTCTTGGTCAGCGCCTTTTCGATCAGGCGGTGGCCAATCTGCGGGTGGTGCGGCAGCAGGGCGGCGATCTTCATCCGGCCCGGCGTGGTGTCGATCACCTTGCGCAGCAGGACGCCTTCCGGAGTCATCTCGGTGTGGCGCGCCTTGATCTTGGCGTGCAGCGAGATGACGCCAGCGTCCATGGCGGCTTCGATTTCACCCAGGTCGGCGAAGATCTTGCCTTCGCCCGGCTCACCCTCGCGGGCGACCGACAGGTAGTACAGACCCAGGACGATGTCCTGCGACGGCACGATGATCGGGCGACCGTTGGCGGGCGACAGGATGTTGTTGGTCGACATCATCAGGACGCGCGCTTCCAGCTGAGCTTCCAGGCTCAGCGGGACGTGCACGGCCATCTGGTCGCCGTCGAAGTCGGCGTTGAACGCGGCGCAGACCAGCGGGTGCAGCTGGATGGCCTTGCCCTCGATCAGCTTCGGCTCGAACGCCTGGATGCCCAGACGGTGAAGCGTCGGCGCGCGGTTCAGCATGACCGGGTGCTCGCGGATCACCTCTTCGAGGATGTCCCACACCTGCGGCTGCTCGCGCTCGACCATGCGCTTGGACTGCTTGACGGTGCCCGACAGGCCCTTGGCGTCCAGACGCGCGTAGATGAACGGCTTGAACAGCTCCAGCGCCATCTTCTTGGGCAGGCCGCACTCGTGCAGCTTCAGCTCGGGACCGACCACGATGACCGAACGGCCCGAATAGTCGACGCGCTTGCCCAGCAGGTTCTGACGGAAGCGGCCTTGCTTACCCTTCAGCATGTCGGCCAGCGACTTCAGCGGGCGCTTGTTGGCGCCCGTGATGACGCGACCGCGACGGCCGTTGTCGAACAGGGCGTCGACCGACTCCTGCAGCATCCGCTTTTCGTTGCGGATGATGATGTCGGGCGCGCGCAGCTCGATCAGGCGCTTGAGGCGGTTGTTACGGTTGATGACCCGGCGATACAGGTCGTTCAGGTCCGAGGTCGCGAAGCGGCCGCCGTCCAGCGGCACCAGCGGACGCAGTTCCGGCGGGATGACCGGGACGACCGTCAGCACCATCCACTCGGGACGGTTGCCCGACTCCTGGAAGGCTTCCAGGATCTTCAGGCGCTTCGAATACTTCTTCTGCTTCATGTCCGACACGGTGCCGGCCAGTTCCTCGCGCAGACGCTCGGCCTCTTTCTCGAGGTCGATGGCCTTCAGCAGGTTCTGGACGGCCTCGGCGCCGATCTCGGCGGTGAAGCTGTCGTCGCCGTACTCTTCCTGGGCGCGCATGTAGTCGTCTTCCGACAGCAGTTGGTGCTGCTTCAGCGGGGTCAGGCCCGGCTCGGTGACGATATAGTATTCGAAGTACAGGACGCGCTCGATGTCCTTCAGCGGCATGTCGAGCATCATGGCGATACGCGACGGCAGCGACTTCAGGAACCAGATGTGGGCGACCGGCGAGGCCAGTTCGATGTGGCCCATGCGCTCGCGACGGACGCGGGCCAGGGTGACTTCAACACCGCACTTTTCGCAGATGATGCCCTTGTACTTCATGCGCTTGTACTTGCCGCACAGGCATTCGTAGTCCTTGGTCGGGCCAAAGATACGGGCGCAGAACAGGCCGTCACGCTCGGGCTTGAACGTGCGGTAGTTGATGGTTTCCGGCTTCTTGATCTCGCCGAACGACCACGAGCGGATCTTTTCCGGCGAGGCCAGCGAGATGCGGATCTGGTCGAAGGTCGGAGCGGCCTGGACCGGATTGAAGATGTTCAGGACTTCCTGGTTCATCTTGGTTCCTTCTGCGGGACTGCCCGCGAAAATTCAAAGTGGAGAGGGCTGAAGAGGAGGCCCCTCCCCGGCGATTACGCCGAGGAGGGAGATCCGGATCAGCTGTTCTCCAGCTCGACGTTCAGGCCGAGCGAGCGCATTTCCTTGACCAGCACGTTGAAGCTTTCCGGGATACCGGCTTCGAACGTGTCGTCGCCACGGACGATCGACTCGTAGACCTTGGTCCGGCCGGCCACGTCGTCGGACTTCACCGTCAGCATTTCCTGCAGGGTGTAGGCCGCGCCGTAGGCTTCCAGAGCCCACACTTCCATTTCCCCGAAGCGCTGACCGCCGAACTGGGCCTTACCACCCAGCGGCTGTTGCGTGACGAGCGAGTACGGACCGATCGAACGGGCGTGGATCTTGTCGTCGACCAGGTGGTGCAGCTTCAGCATGTAGATGTAGCCGACCGTGACCGGACGCTTGAACTGCTCGCCGGTCAGACCGTCGAACAGGATCGACTGACCCGACTTGTTGACGCCGGCCATCTCGAGGTGACCCTCGATGTCGTCCATGCGCGCGCCGTCGAACACCGGGGTGGCGATCGGAACGCCCTTGCCCAGGTTCTTGGCCAGCTCGACCAGACCCTCTTCGGTGTCCGGCAGTTCTTCGTCCGGGCCGTAGATCTCTTGCAGGCGATCGATCAGGGCCTGCTTCTGACCGCCGTGCTGCCAGTCTTCCAGCAGGTTGGTGATCTGCTTGCCGAGATTGGCGCAGGCCCAGCCCAGGTGGGTTTCGAAGATCTGACCGACGTTCATGCGCGAAGGCACGCCCAGCGGGTTCAGAACGACGTCGACGTGCGTCCCGTCGGCGAGGAACGGCATGTCCTCGATCGGCAGGATGCGCGAGATGACGCCCTTGTTGCCGTGACGGCCGGCCATCTTGTCGCCCGGCTGAAGCTTGCGCTTCACGGCCACGAAGACCTTGACCATCTTCATGACGCCCGGGGGCAGTTCGTCGCCGCGCTGCAGCTTGTCGACCTTGTCTTCGAAACGACGGTCGAGGCGCTTGCGGTTCTCGTCGAACAGACGGCGCAGGCTTTCCAGTTCGCCCATCGCCTTCTCGTCTTCGAGAGCGATCTGCCACCACAGACCCGAGGCGATCTGCGCCAGGCCTTCCGAGGTGATCTCGCCGCGCGACAGGCCCTTGGGACCCGACAGAGCGACCTTGCCCACCAGCAGCTCGCGCAGACGGCCCGAGATGTTGCGGTTCAGGATCGCGAACTCGTCGTCGCGGTCCTTGCCCAGACGGTCGATCTCGGCGCGTTCGATGGCCAGGGCGCGTTCGTCCTTGTCGACGCCGTGACGGTTGAAGACGCGCACGTCGACGATCGTGCCGGCGACGCCCGGGGGCAGGCGCAGGCTGGTGTCGCGGACGTCCGAGGCCTTTTCACCGAAGATGGCGCGCAGGAGCTTTTCTTCCGGCGTCATCGGGCTTTCGCCCTTCGGCGTGACCTTGCCGACCAGGATGTCGCCCGGCTGGACTTCGGCGCCGATCGCCACGATGCCGGCTTCGTCGAGGTTGCGCAGGGCTTCCTCGCCGACGTTCGGGATGTCGCGGGTGATTTCTTCCGGGCCGAGCTTCGTGTCGCGGGCCATGACTTCGAATTCCTCGATGTGGATCGAGGTGAAGACGTCGTCACGGACGATGCGTTCGGAGATTAGGATCGAGTCTTCGAAGTTGTAGCCGTTCCAGGGCATGAACGCGACGAGCGCGTTGCGGCCCAGGGCCAGTTCGCCCAGCTCGGTCGAGGGACCGTCGGCGATGATGTCGCCGGCGCTGATGCGGTCGCCCACCTTCACCAGCGGGCGCTGGTTGATGCAGGTCGACTGGTTCGAACGCTGGAACTTCGACATCCGGTAGATGTCGACGCCCGAGCGGGCGGCGTCGGTTTCTTCCGTGGCGCGGATGACGACGCGGGTGCCGTCGATCTGCTCCACGACGCCGGTGCGCTTGGCGATGACGACGGCGCCCGAGTCACGGGCGACGACGGCTTCCATGCCGGTGCCGACCAGCGGGGCGTCCGACTGCACCAGCGGCACGGCCTGACGTTGCATGTTCGAACCCATGAGCGCGCGGTTGGCGTCATCGTTTTCGAGGAACGGGATCAGGGCGGCGGCCACCGACACGACTTGGCGCGGCGACACGTCCATCAGGTCGACCGTCTCCTTTTGCAGGAGGGTCGGTTCGCCGTTGATGCGGCCCGGGACCAGGTCGTCGACGATCTCGCCTTCGAACACCGCGATGTTCGACTGGGCGATGACGTGCTTGGATTCCTCCATCGCCGACATGTAGACGACTTCGTCCTGCGGCTTGCCGTCCTTCACGCGACGGTACGGGCTCTCGATGAAGCCGTACTTGTTGACGCGCGCGTGGGTGGCCAGCGAGTTGATCAGACCGATGTTCGGGCCTTCCGGCGTTTCAATCGGGCAGATCCGGCCGTAGTGGGTCGGGTGAACGTCGCGGACTTCGAAGCCGGCGCGCTCACGGGTCAGACCGCCCGGGCCGAGGGCCGAGAGACGACGCTTGTGGGTGATTTCCGACAGCGGGTTCGTCTGGTCCATGAACTGCGACAGCTGCGAGGAGCCGAAGAATTCGCGGACGGCGGCGGCGGCCGGCTTGGCGTTGATCAGGTCGTGCGGCATCACGGTGTCGATGTCGACGGACGACATGCGTTCCTTGATGGCGCGTTCCATGCGCAGCAGGCCGACGCGGTACTGGTTTTCCAGCAGCTCACCGACCGAGCGGACGCGACGGTTGCCCAGGTTGTCGATGTCGTCGATTTCGCCGCGACCGTCGCGCAGGCCCACCAGGACCTTCAGCACGGCCAGGACGTCGTCCTTGCGCAGGATGCGGACTTCGTCCGACACGTCCTGCTCCAGGCGCATGTTCATCTTCACGCGGCCCACCGACGACAGGTCGTAGCGCTCGGCGTCGAAGAACAGCGACTTGAACATCGCTTCGGCCGCTTCCACGGTCGGCGGCTCGCCCGGACGCATGACGCGATAGATGTCGAACAGCGCGTCCTCCCGGACGGCGTTCTTGTCCACGCGCAGGGTGTTGCGCATGTAGGCGCCGACCGTGACGTGGTCGATGTCCAGCACGTCGATGGTGTCGAAGCCTTGATCGGCCAGGGCCTGGATCGAGGTGACGTCCAGCTCGTCGCCGGCTTCGGCGTAGATTTCACCGGTCGAGAAGTTGACCGCGTCGCGCGCCAGGTAGCGGCCCGTCAGGGCTTCCGGCGCCAGCAGCAGGGTCTTCAGGCCGCCGTCGGCGAACTTCTTGGCCTGGCGAGCCGTGATCTTGGTGCCGGCCGGAGCGACTTCCTCGCCCGTGTCGGCGTCGACCAGCGGGAACTCCGGCTTCACGCCGCGCCAGCGCTCGGGCTTGTACGGGGTGGCCCAGCCGCCCGAACGCTTCTCGAACGGGACGACGTCGTAGAACGTGGTCAGGATCTCTTCGCCGTCCATGCCCAGGGCATAGAGGAAGGTCGTGGCCGGCAGCTTGCGGCGGCGGTCGATACGGACGTAGACGATGTCCTTGGCGTCGAACTCGAAGTCCAGCCACGAGCCGCGGTACGGGATCACGCGGGCGGCGAACAGCAGCTTGCCCGAGGCGTGGGTCTTGCCCTTGTCGTGGTCGAAGAACACGCCCGGCGAGCGGTGCATCTGCGAGACGATGACGCGCTCGGTGCCGTTGACGATGAAGGTGCCCTTGTCCGTCATGAGCGGGATATCGCCCATGTAGACGTCCTGCTCCTTGATGTCCTTGACCGAGCGGGCGCCGGTTTCTTCTTCCGTTTCGAACACGATCAGACGCAGCTTGACCTTCAGCGGCGCCGCGAAGGTCATGTCGCGCTGGATGCACTCTTCAACGTCGTACTTGGGCTCTTCGAACTCGTACGAAACATATTCCAGGACGGCGCGTTCGTTGAAGTCCTTGATCGGGAACACCGACTTGAAGACCGCTTCGACACCCTCGTCGCGGCGCATGCCCGGACGGACCTCGCGCTGAAGGAACTGTTCGTAGGAGGAGCGCTGAACCTCGATCAGGTTCGGCATCTGCACAGCTTCGGGAATGCGACCGAAAGACTTCCGGATCCGCTTCTTGCCGGTGAAGGATTGCGCCATGTTGTTTCCCTGCGGCGCGGACGGAATCCGCGCGTGAATTCGAATGTCCGTAGCGTCCACCCTCGCCGCTCGCCTGCTGGAGGGAGCTGCGGACGCTGGAATTCCCCTGTCAGGCGACCGGGACCGGAAGCCTGAGGGCGCCCCTTCGCGCGATCGGAGGGCTGTTGATCGCGCCTCGGGGCGTAATACGGACGCGTGGAGACGCTCCGCCGATGTAATCGTGAACGCGGGGATATAGGGGATAGGAACGAGGAAGGAAAGGGGGATTCGTAAACAGGCGTAAATAGGCCTTGCGAATTCCGTTCGCCTTGTACGGTCAGGCTTTCGCCGACCTACGTTCGGCCTAGGCCTGCTTGTTCATCATCTTCATCACCAGCGAGACGCCCAGGGCGATCAGGCAGATGAAGAACGCGACCTTGGTGATGGCCCCGGCCACGTTGACGACGAAGCCCAGGACCCCGAACAGGATCATCAGGACGAGCAGGACACCGGCGACCTTGAGCATGGCAAAGCTTCCCTGAGGCTGACCCGCCGTTAGCGCACAGCTTGGCTTGGCGTTCCCAGATTCATCCCCGCCAGAGACCGATGGCGCCCTTGGGCCCGCACAGCACGGCGGACTTTTCCGAGCTGAGCCGCACCGTGTTCATCGGCGCGGCCGAGACCCGCTGGAACGGCGCGCCCTTGCGGCTGACGATCGTGCCGGCCAGGCCCGTGGCCATGACGGTCGAGCCCTTGACCGAGATCCCCGACAGATAGCCGGCCGGCGCGGCCACCGGCTCGAAGCTGACCCGGCCCGGATCCATGCGCGCCAGGTTCACGCCCTCGGCCTTGGGCTTCTGGTAATCGCCGCCGCAGACCCACAGCGCGCCGTGCTTGTCATAGGCCACGGCGAAGGCGCCCTTGGACGGCGCGTCGCCCAGGATCGGCGTGTCCGTGGCGACGAACACGCCGCCCCCGCCGCGCGAGACATAGACCCGCGCCTTGCCCGCCCCGCCGGTGCAGAAGGCGACCTGGCCGCGCGGGCCGATCGCCACGCAGCCGTTGCTGGCCGCGAAGGCGCCCTCGTTTGGCGCGGCCGGCGGCACGCCCTCGCCCTTCAGCCGCGCCCAGGTCTCGCCGCCGTCGGCGGTGTAGAGCACCGTGAACCGCCCCTGCGTCGGGTCGCCCAGGATGAAACCGCGGCGCTTGTCGACGAAGGCGATCGAGTCCCAGAAGCCGTCGGGGTCCTGGTTGGCGGCGATCCGCTTCCAGGTCTTGCCGCCATCCTTGGTGCGCCACAGCTGCGAGGCGTCGGCGGGCCCGGCGCTCATGGCCAGGACGTGGTTGTCGTCGAAGGCGTGCAGGCCCCGGAAGTCCAGGCCTTCGGCCCCGACGATCCGCATCCCGTCCTGCCGCTCGTCATGCCCCCGCACCAGCCAGCCCTTGGAGCCCGACGCCCAGTAGCTCTTGCCCCCGGTCGGCGAGAGCCCTCGCAGTTCGCTGTCCACCACCGAGGCCGGCATGCGGATGCCGCCCACGCCCTCGGCGAGCTCGTCCTGGGCCAGGGCCGGCGTGGCGGCCAGGGCGGCGGCGGATGCGATGAAGCCTCGGCGGTTCATGGGGCCCCTCAGCCGATGTCCGAAGCCGCCGAATTCAGAGTGAAACGCTCGCCGACGCAAGCCCGGCTATTACTCGGCCGCCGCCGGCAGCACCTCGTCCAGGGTCTGGAACAGCTTGTGGACGTCGATGGGCTTGGAGACGACGCCGTCCATGTCGGCGGCTAGGTATTCCGCCACCTGGTGGGCCATGGCGTTGGCGGTCAGGGCGATGATCGGGGTGCGGGCGCGGCCCGTCTCCTTCTCCAGCTTGCGGATGGCGTCGGTCGCGGCGCGGCCGTCCATCACCGGCATCTGGATGTCCATCAGGATGACGTCCCAGCTCTGGTCGCGCCACGCCGCCAGGGCCTGGGCGCCGTCGCCCACCACCATCGGCTCGGCGCCGACCTGGTGCAGCAGGGTCTTGAGGACCAGCTGGTTGACGGTGTTGTCCTCGGCCGCCAGCACCCGCAGGCGCGCGCCGGCCGGGAAGCTGGCCATGGCGCTCGCCGACGGCGGGCTGGCCGGCAGGCCCTGCTCGGACGCGCCCTTGGGCAAGGGCAGCACCACGGTGAAGGTGGTCCCCTTCCCCGGCCGGCTCTCGGCCCGGATCACGCCGCCCATCAGGTGCGCCAGCTCGCGGCAGATCGCCAGGCCCAGGCCCGTGCCGCCGTACTTGCGGGTGGTCGAGACGTCGGCCTGCTCGAAGCTCTGGAACAGCTGCGGCAGCCGGTCCGGCGCGATGCCGACGCCGGTGTCCGACACCTTGAGGATCACGCCTTCCTTGCTTTCGCTGACGATGACGCGGACCTCGCCGCGGTCGGTGAACTTCAGGGCGTTGGAGATCAGGTTGTAGAGGATCTGGCGCACGCGCGTGGAGTCGCCGCGATAGACGCCCTGGGCCCGGGGCTCGACGATCAGGTCGAACGACAGGCCCTTCTTGTTGGCCAGGGTGGTGAAGGCCGCGTGGGCCCCGCGCGCCAGGTCGTGCATCGAGAAGTCGGCGGCCTCCAGGTCCAGGCGCCCGGCCTCGATCTTCGACAGGTCCAGCACGTCGTTGAGGATGGCCAGCAGGCTCTCGCCCGACTGGCGGATCACGTCCAGGCGATCGCGCTGCACGGCCGACAGGTCGTCGGCGTCCATGGCCTGGGCCATGCCCAGCACCCCATTTAAGGGCGTGCGGATCTCGTGGCTCATGATCGCCAGGAAGCGCGACTTGGCTTCGTTGGCCTGTTCGGCGGCGTCCGAGCGGGCGCTGGCCTCGACCAGGCCATGCTGGCGGGACTTCAGCTCACGGCGCATCAGGCGCGCCGAGGCCGCCATGACCAGCACCAGCACCACGAAGATCACGGCGGTCAGCACGGCGATCCAGGTGTTCACGCGATCGGCGACGGCCAGCTTGATCGCCACCTCGGTGGCCTCGTCACTGTCGATGCCGCCCAGCAGCACCCGGACGCGGTCCATGGTCTGCTTGCCCAGTTGCTCGCGCGCCAGCAGCGCGGCCCGCCGACCGCCGTCGCGCGCGTCCAGGATCGAGGCCTCGGTGAGGTCCAGCTTGCGGGCGATCAGCTGGTCCAGCTCGGCCAGCGTCTCGGCCTTCGAGGCCGTATGCGTCATGCGATCGGCCAGCTTGGCCCGCGCGCCCGGCAGCGCCTGGAGCGCCGCGCGATGCGGCTCCAGGAACAGGCGCTCGCCCGTGGCCAGATAGCCGCGCGATCCGGTCTCGGAATCGACCAGCAGGGTCAGCAGCTGCTGGGCGGCGGCGCGGGCCTCCTGCGAGCGCAGCACCTCGATCCGCAGCTGGGACTCGTAGCGCAGCGTCGCGGACATGATCACGAAGACGATGAGCAGGGACAGCGGCAGCACGACCAGGCTGAGGATCGTCCCGATCTTGGTGATGTTACGCTGGATACCCTTCGACACTCGTCGGCCTTTCACACGCGGTCACGCACCGCTCATTACATCAGAAGACGTTGCCGACATCGTCGCCCCCCAATATGGGGGCCAGACATTACAAACGTTTGCAATCAACTCTCGTTCAGCCGCCGACCGGCCAAAAGAAAACGGCCCCGGAGGTTTCCCTCCGAGGCCGCTTCGGCAGTTCCAAAAGGAACCCGATCCCAGCGAAAGCTGGGGCCAGATTACTTGATTTGGATCTTGGCGCCGGCTTCCGTCAGCTTCTTGGCGACTTCGTCGGCTTGTTGCTTCGAGACGTTTTCGACGACGTTCTGCGGAGCGCCTTCGACCAGGTCCTTGGCTTCCTTCAGGCCGAGGTCCGGACGGACGCCGCGGACTTCCTTGATCACGTTGATCTTCTTGTCGCCGCCGTCGACCAGGACAACGGTGAACTCGGTTTGCTCTTCAGCGGCTTCAACCGGAGCGGCAGCGCCACCGGCAGCGGCGACGGCGACCGGAGCGGCGGCCGAGACGCCCCACTTTTCTTCCAGCAGCTTCGACAGTTCAGCGGCTTCCAGCACCGACAGGGTGGACAGTTCTTCGACCAGCTTTTCGAGCTTCGACATGTGTCAGTTCCTTAGAGAGATTGGGATAGATATGCGGGGATGACCGTTACGCGGCGTCTTTGGTCGCGTAGGCGTTGAAAACGCGAGCCAGCTGGGCAGCCGGGGCCTGCAGGACGCCAGCGATCTTGGTCGCCGGAGCCTGGATGAGGCCGATAAGCTTGCCACGCAGTTCGTCCAGCGACGGCAGGGTCGCCAGAGCACGCACGCCGGCTTCGTCGAGCACGTTGGTCTGGTCCAGAACGCCACCGACAATCTTGAGCTTGTCGTTTTCTTTGGCGAACTGCACCGCGATCTTCGCGGCCGAGACAGCGTCCGGGCCATAGGCGATGGCGACCGGGCCGGTGAACAGGGCAGAGCCCGTATCACCAAGCTTGCCGTCCAGAGCCTTGAGGGCCAGGGTGTTCTTCACAACCTTGATCGCGGCGCCTTCCTTGCGGAGGCGAAGACGAAGGTCGGTCATTTCCGCAACGGTCAGACCCATGTAGTGGGTCACGACGACAGCGCCGGCATCGGCGAAGACGCTTTTCAGCGACTCGATCGATTCCTGCTTTTGAGCGCGGTCCATTGCGGTCTCCTACTCAATAACAGCGGCCGGACCATTCCGGCAGCCAGATGCGGTCCCATGCGGAATTGCTCCCGCTTGCGAGTCGCATATGCCTGTTTCAAGGAAAGTCGGCCGCGTTCCGGTCTCGGACCGTGAAGGCCTCGAGCAGGAAGACTTGGCGTCTCTATCCCTGTCTCCCGACGGCGAGGAAGGGCTCTTCCTCGATTACGGCGTTGGTGACCCCACGCCCCGTAGTTCTCAAACAGGTTCTCCGTCGGACCGGAGTCCAGCGAAGAGGCGGGCCGTATAGACGAAGTGGCGGGGGATATCAACAGGCCAGCGATAGGAGGATTGTCAAAGTCGTGGCCTACTCCTCGCCGCCGAGGGAGATCTCCATGCACCGCAACGCCGCCATCCTGACCGCCGCCCTGCTATCGGTCCCGGCCCTGGCCCACGCGGCTGGGCCTGAAGCGCTTCCGGACCGCTTCATCGCCGCCTGGAATGCTCACGACCCGAAGGCCTTCGAGGCGCTCTACACCCCCGACGCCATCTGGGTGCCCATCGCCGAGGAACGGACCCACGGCCGCGAGGCCATCGTGTCGGAATTCGCCAAGGTCCACGTCGGCGGCTGGGCGGCCAAGACGACGATCACCAAGAAGGACGTCCCGGAGGTGCACATGCTGCGCCCCGACGTGGCGACGATCTTCTTCCACATGGACTTCCTGATGAACGGCCAGCCGGTGGCCGGCCTGCAACGGGCCCTGGTCCTGGTGGCGACGTCCGAGAAGGGCGAGTGGAAGATCGCCACCGGCCAGCTGACCAAGGAATCGCCGGCCAAGTGACGGCTCCCCAAGCGCGGCCAGACCATGCTCTTATGACCGCGCACCGAGGGGCCTCCACATGCACCGCACCATCGCCGCGCTGACCGCGCTTCTGCTCGCCGTCTCCACCCCTGCCTTCGCGGAGCTGAAGGCCCCGCCGACGCCCAGGGCCGTGGTCGCCGATCCGGCGCGCGACAAGGACCATCCGGCCGACATGGCGGCCTTCCAGGTCGATATCGCCGGCTCGAAGGTCAACGCCATCCTCTACACGGCCTCGGGAACGCAGCCGCATCCGACCCTGCTGTTCCTGCACGGCTTTCCGGGCAACGAGACCAATATCGACCTGCTGCAGGCCGTGCGTCGGGCCGGCTGGAACGCCATGCGGATCAACTATCGCGGCTCGTGGGGCAGCCAGGGCAAGTTCAGCTTCGCCAACGCCCGCGCCGACGGCGAGGCGGCCGTGGCCTGGCTGCTCGATCCCGCCAACGCCGCCAAATACCACATCGACCCCAAGCGCCTCGTCGTGGCCGGCCACAGCATGGGCGGCTTCATGGCCGCCGACGCCTCCGCCGCCGAGCCGCGCGTGGCCGGGACCGTGATGATCGACTCGTGGAACATCGCCGGCGACGCCGCCCAGATCACCGATGACAAGGCTCGCAAGGCCGCCATCGAAGGCATGCGCCCCGACACCGCCCCGCTGGCCACCACGCCCGAGGCGCTCGTCGCCGAAATGGAGCGCGACAAGGCCAAGCTGGACCTGGAGGCGCTGGCCGCGAAAATCGCCGACCGACCGGTGCTGATGATCGGCGCCGACTTCGCCAACGGCAAGGACGTGCGCAAGCAGGCCGCCGCCGCCAAGGCGGCCGGGGCCAAGGCCCTGACCGAGACCTACATGGCCACTGACCACAGCTTCTCGGACGCGCGCATCGCGCTGGAGAGCGAGGTCGTCCGCTGGCTGGCCCAGTTCGACCCGACGATCCTGCCGACCGGCTCGCGCATCCCGTTGAAGGCCGCCTATGATCCGAACAATGTCTTCGCCAGGATCATCCGGGGCGAGCTGCCGGCCTACAAGGTCTATGAGGACGCCGACGTCCTGGCCTTCATGGACCGCGCGCCGCTGGAGGCCGGCCATGTGCTGGTGATCTCCAAGACCTCCAAGGCCCGCAACCTGCTGGACATCGATCCGAAGGACCTCGCCAAGGTCATGGCCGTCGCCCAAAAGGTCGGTCAAGCGGAAGTGGACGCCCTGGGGCTGGAGGGCTTCATGATCCTGCAGAACAACGGCGTCGGCCAGAGCGTGCCGCACCTGCACGTCCACGTGATCCCGCGCATCGCCGGCAAGCCCGTCTATCTGGCGGAGAATGCGCCCGCCGATCCGAAGGACCTGGAGGCGATGGCGGCGAAGATCAGGGCGGCGATGAAGCCCTAGAGCCTGGCCAGGGCCTGCTTCCCCGCCGCGACGCCGGTGGCGAAGCAGGCCTGCAGCAGATAGCCGCCGGTCGGAGCCTCCCAGTCCAGCATCTCGCCGGCCAGGATGACGTTCGGTCGATCGCGCAGCGCCAGGCCGTCCAGGCTCTCGAACCGCACGCCGCCGGCGGCCGAGATGGCGCGGTCCAGCGGCTGGACGGCGGTCAGCGCGATCGGCGCGGCCTTGATCGCCGCCGCGAGGCCGGCCGGCTCGGCCGGCAGGTCCAGGCCGTGCGCCTCGCGCAGCAGGTTGACCTCGACCGGCGACAGCTTGACCGCCTTGCGCAAGAAGTTGGCCAGGCTCTGGCCGCCGCGCGGCGTGCGCAGCCGGCGCTCCAGGGTTTCGACAGGCAGGTCGGGACGCAGGTCGATGCTCAACACCGCACGGCCGTCGGCCTCGACCGCATCGCGCAAGGACGCCGCCAGGGCGTAGACCGCCCCGCCCTCCAGGCCGTAGCCGGCGACCATGGCGTCGCCCCGCGCGCTGTTCTCGCCGTGACGCAGGCTGATGTTCTTCAGCGGCTCGCCAGCGAAGCGTTCACAGAAAAGCTCGCTCCAGGCGACGTCGAAGCCGCAGTTGGCGGCGCGGAATGGCGCGACGGCCGCGCCCTGTCCCTCCAGCATCGGGACCCAGGCCGCGTCCGAACCGAGCTTGGCCCAGGACGCCCCGCCCAGCGCCAGGGCCACCGCCCTGGCCCGCACGACCTCGCCATTGATCAGCAGGCCGCCGTCGGCGCTCCAGCCGGTCCACTCGGCCCGCGTCCGCAGCTGCACGCCCAGCCCTTCCAGCCGCGCCAGCCAAGCCCGCAGCAGCGGCGAGGCCTTCATCGCCTTGGGAAACACCCGGCCGCTAGCGCCCACGAAGGTCGCCTGCCCTAGCTCCTCGGCCCAGGCGACGAGGTCCTTCGGCGCGAACGCCTCCAGCATCGGGGCCAGCGCCACCGACCGCGCGCCATAACGCTGCGAGAACCGCTCGAACTCTTCGGAATGCGTAAGATTGAGCCCACCGCGCCCCGCCATCAGGAACTTGCGCCCGAACGTCGGCATCTTCTCGAACACCGCCACGGACTTCCCCGCCCGCGCCACGGTCTCGGCCGCCATCAGCCCAGCCGGCCCGCCGCCGATCACGGCGACGTCGAAAACACTGTCGATCAACCTAGGCCGCCCGAATGTCGGTATGGGAGAAATCATCGCCCTTATAGAGCAGTGGCGCGCCATTGGCCTTGGCGCAGGCATAGGCGAAGCAATCGCCCATGTTGAGCCTCGCCGGATGGACGCCCTTGCCAAACCGGGCATGAGCTTCGAGCGCCAAGTTTTGTTCGGCTTCACCGATCTGGACGAGACTCGCGCGCACGCCCAACTGATAGCCGGCGATGACCGCTTGGACCCGCGACTGAGACTGCCGCGTGACCTTCATGACAGCCCGCGCGGTCTCCCAGTTCGAAATCGCCGAGGTCAGCACCAAGTCGGAGGCCATGAGTTTCGCCTCTAAAGCGTCCGCCTCGGGCTCGCTGAGAATGATCGCCGTCCAGGCCGAGGCGTCCACGAACATCAGTCGCCCGAGAGTTCGTCGAAGAATGCCTTGTCGGCGACTTCGCCCGTCCGAGGCCACGAAGCGACTTCGTCCCGGATCGCCTTCAGCGCCGCGCGCCGCTTGGCCAGGTCGTCTTCATCCGCCGCACGCGCCTTGGTCACCGCCAGCTTGATGGCCTCGTCGATCCCGACGCGCCTCTCCTCGGCATAGGACTGCACCATGGCGACAGCTTCAGGGTCACGAACGTGGACAGACATTGGAACCTCCGTCTGAGCGAAAGATAGCATCGTCCGGCCTGCGCCCCAAACGCAAGACGGGCGCTGGATTGCTCCAGCGCCCGTCCAGGTAACTCAATCTCAGAAGGCGATTAGCCGACCGAGGTGGTGTCCACCTTGAAGCCCGGACCCATCGTCGACGACAGGCCGATACGCTTCACGTAGATGCCCTTGGCGCCCGACGGCTTGGCCTTGTTCAGGGCGTCGATCAGCGCCTTGACGTTGATGACCAGGGCTTCGTCGGTGAACGAGGCCTTGCCGATGCCGGCGTGGACGATGCCCGCCTTCTCGACGCGGAACTCGACGGCGCCGCCCTTGGCGTCCTTCACGGCTTGGCCGACGTTCGGGGTCACGGTGCCGACCTTCGGGTTCGGCATCAGGCCGCGCGGGCCCAGCACCTTACCGAGGCGACCGACCAGGGCCATCATGTCCGGCGACGCGATGACGCGGTCGAAGTCCATGAAGCCGCCGGCGATCTTTTCGTACAGGTCTTCGGCGCCGACGTGCTCGGCGCCCGCCGCGGTCGCTTCAGCGGCCTTGGCGTCCTTGGCGAAGACGGCGACGCGGACGTCACGGCCGGTGCCCGACGGCAGGTTCACGACACCACGGACCTGTTGGTCGGCGTGACGCGGATCGACGCCGAGGTTGACCGAGATTTCGATCGACTCGTCGAACTTGGCCTTGGCGTTGGCCTTCACCAGGGCGATGGCGGCTTCGACCGTGTGGGTCGCTTCGCGGTCGCCGGTCCAGGCTTGGATGCGCTTGGGTTGCTTAGCCATGTGATTAGGCCTCCACGATCTTCAGGCCCATGGCCTTGGCGGAGCCTTCGATGATCTTGGCCGCGGCCTCGATGTCGTTGGCGTTCAGGTCCTTCATCTTCTTTTCGGCGATCTCGCGCAGTTGCGTGCGCGTGACTTCACCGACGGTCTCACGACCGGTCAGCTTCGCACCCGACTTCAGACCGGTGATCTGCTTCAGGTAGTGCGTCGCCGGGGGCGTCTTGGTGATGAAGGTGAACGACTTGTCTTGGTAGACAGTGATCACGGTCGGCAGGGGCGTGCCCTTTTCGACGTTCTCGGTGCGCGCGTTGAACTCCTTACAGAAGCCCATGATGTTGACGCCGCGCTGACCCAGAGCCGGGCCGATGGGGGGCGAAGGCGTGGCCGAACCAGCCTTCACCTGGAGCTTGATGTAGCCCAGGATCTTCTTAGCCATAGTGTCCTCACTTGTGAGCCGTGGTGCGGGCTTGGCGGCCCTTCCACGGATTTGAACCCGCCGCGTAACGACGAGTACGCCCCAGAACCAGGGTTCAGGAGCGAGGCGGGGCGTTTAGCAGCCGTGCGCTAGAGAGTCAAAGCCTGCGAGACCCCAGCGCTTAGGCGGCGTTCGGGCAGCAGCGCAGCATCGTATAGAACTGCGACGTCAGGGCGGGCCTGGTCGCGTCGGTGGCGCAGGCCGCCGCCGGGGCCAGGACGGCTGCCTGGCTGGTTTCCAGGAACACCGCGTCGCTGGCGTCGCCGCACGCCCAGTCATAGATCGCGCCCAGATAGTTGGCGTAGATCATCCGCCCCAGCCGGTCGGGATCGACGTGGTTGGCGATCTCGCCGTCGGCCTGGGCCTGGATCATCGCGTGAATGACGATCTGGGCGACGTCGCGGCCCAGATGCGTACCCTCGAACAGCACGCGCGGGATCCGCACCAGCACCTGCCGATAGAGATGGGCGTCGTCGATATAGTGCTGGGCCGAGACACGGGCCGCCTCCAGCGCGAACGCCACGCCCCTGGCCGCCGAACGGTTCAGCTGCGACTCGACCCGGTTCATGGCCACGTTGATGACCGCCAGCGCGATCGCGTCCAGGCCGCCGATCAGATTGTAGATGGTCTGGGGCGAGACCCGGGCGGTTGCGGCGATTTGACTCAGCGAGACCTTGTCGAACTCGTGCTCACGCCACAGAACGGCCGCCGCGCCGACGATCTCGGCGTATCGGCGCGCCTTGCCCAGTTCCCGCAGGGCCATGCCAGAGTTTGGAGCTGAATCCATTTTCATTGATACGTCTATTTTTAGACTGTATTCCATTTTCCAAACAAGCGGAACCATGCGGCGGACGCGCCGGGCCGAATTCAGAAAGCACGCACTTGGGACTCTTCGACGCGCACTCCACCCTGGCCGCCCGCTACGAGGCTGCCCGCGCTTCCGGTCAGATGCCGACCGGCGTGGTGATGGACCAGCTCCTCTCGGCCAGCGAGGCGATCATCAACGGCCGCAAGACCGTGACCGTGGGCACGCACAACTATCTGGGCCTGGCCTTCGACGAGGCCAGCATCGAGGCGGCGGTCGAGGCGGTGCGTCGCGAAGGCACCGGCACCTGCGGCTCGCGGATCGCCAACGGCTCGTTCTCGGACCACGTCGCGTTGGAGCGTGAGCTGGCCGACCTGCACGGCATGCGCCACGCCATGGTGTTCTCGACCGGCTACCAGGCCAATCTCGGAATCATCTCGACCCTGGTCGGCGCGGGCGACTTCCTGCTGCTGGACGCCGACAGCCACGCCTCGATCTACGACGCCTGCAAGCAGACGCAAGCCAGCGCCATCCGCTTCAAGCACAACGACGCCGCCGACCTGGACAAGCGCCTGCGCCGCCTGGCCGGCGAGCCGGGCAACAAGCTGGTCGTGGTCGAGGGCATCTATTCGATGCTGGGCGACATGGCCCCGCTGAAGGCCATCGTCGAGGTCGCCAAGCGCCACGGCGCCTACATCCTGGTGGACGAAGCTCACTCGATGGGCGTGCTGGGCGACAACGGCTGCGGCCTGGCCGAGCAGGAAGGCCTGCTGGACCAGGTCGACTTCGTGGTCGGCACCTTCTCCAAGAGCCTGGGCGCCGTTGGCGGCTACTGCGTCTCCAACCACGAGCAGTTCGACATCCTGCGCGTGGCCTGCCGCCCCTACATGTTCACCGCCTCGCTGCCGCCGGCGACCGTGGCCTCCGTGCGCGCCTCGCTGAAGGCCGTGAAGGAACGTCCGCACCTGCGCGCCAAGCTGTGGGCCAATGTCGAGCGCCTCTACGGCGCGCTGAACGCCGCCGGCTTCGAACTGGGCTCGACGCCCAGCCCGATCGTGGCGGTGTGCCTGCCGTCGGACGAGATCACCATGGCCATGTGGCGGGCGCTGCTGGACGGCGGCTACTACGTCAATATCGGCCTGCCGCCGGCCACGCCGTCGGGCGAGAGCCTGCTGCGCTGCGCCATCTCGGCCGCTCACACCGAAGCGCAGATGGACGGCCTGGCGCAGACGCTGATCCGTCTGGGCCACGAGTTCGGCGTGCTGGCGCAAGAGCGGATGGTGGCGAAGGCCTAGGGGCCGAAACCTCGTCCTTCGACAAGCTCAGGATGAGGTTTCTACTGAACGGCGCTGGCAATAGTCCTCACCCTGAGCCTGTCGAAGGGCGAGGACGGCCGCGCTGATCTGAACGCCTACCCCTTCGCCAGCTCGGCCTCGACCTGGCCGAGCCGCTCCTTGCCGAAGAACATCTCGCTCCCGACGAAGAAGGTTGGGATGCCGAATACGCCGCGCGCGACGGCGGCCTCGGTGTTGGTCACGAGTTCGGCCTTCACGTCCGGGTCGCCGGTCGCCGCCAGCAGGGTCCCGCCATCAAGGCCGGCCGCGTTGGCCGCCGCCACGAACACCTCGGCGTCGTCCAGCTTCAGGCCGTCCTCCCACATGCCCTTCAGCATCGTGTCGAGATAGGCCTTGCCCACCCCCGCGCGCTGGGCGGCGATCTGGCCGCGCATCAGCAGCAGAGTGTTGACCGGGAAGTGCGGATTGAACCGGAACGCGGCCAGCCCGTGCGCCTCGATGAAGCGGCGCATCTCCAGCATCTCGTAGTCCAGCTTGCCCTTCACGCCGCTGAAGGCCACGCCCGGGGCCTGGTTGCCGGTGGCCTTGAAGATGCCGCCCAGCAGGCAAGGCAGTAGGGTCACGGTCGCGCCATGACGCTCGGCGATGGCCGGCAGCACCTTCCACGCCAGGTAGGCGTTGGGGCTGCCGAAGTCGAAGATGAAGTCGACGGATTTGCTCACCAGGTCTCTCCCCAGGGCCGCAGGTCGATCTCGTGGGTCCAGGCCGAGCGCGGCTGGTCATGCAGCCAGACATAATTCGCGGCGATTTCAGCGGGCTTCAGGATCTCGTCGCGATCCAGCAGGCCCTGGACGTCGTCGCGCATCGAGCGGGTGAACACGCCGTCGATCGCGCCATCGACCACGATATGCGCGACGTGAATCCCCTTGGGTCCCAGTTCCCGCGCCGCGCTCTGGGCCACGGCCCGCAGGCCGGCCTTGGCGGAGGCGAAGGCCGAGAAGCCGTCCTTGCCACGCAGGGAGGCGCTGGCCCCGGTGAACAGGATCGTGCCCCGGCCGCGCGGAACCATCACCCTTGCCGCCTCGCGGGCGGTGAGGAAGCCGGCGAAACAGGCCATCTCCCAGACCTTGCTGAACACCTGGGCCGTGGTCTCGACAAGGCCGAAGCGGACGTTCGCGCCGATGTTGAAGACGACGATCTCCAGCGGCCCGACCTCGGCCTCGATCTGGTCGACCAGGGCGATCATCTCGGCCTCCTGGCGGGCGTCGATGCCATAGGCGCGGGCGCCGCCCCCGATCTCGGCGGCCAGGGCTTCCAGCTGGTCGAGGTGACGCGGGCGGCGGGTCATGCAGACCGTGTAGCCTTCGGCCGCGAAGGCCTTGGAGATCGCGCTCCCGACCCCGTCGCCGACGCCCACCACCAGGCAGGCGCCCTTCGTGCTGCTCATGGCCGCTTCCTCCGTTGTTATGCCTTCAGGTTCGTATTGAATCTGTACTGAGTCAAATGCAGAATGGCGCGATGAAGTGGGAAGAGCTCTCCGACCAGCCCTGCTCGGTCTCGCGCGCCCTGGCGGTGATCGGCGACCGCTGGACGCTGATGATCCTGCGCGACGTGTTCTTGGGCGTGCGGCGGTTCGAGGTGTTCCAGAAGCGCCTGGGCGTCTCGCGCACCATCGTCACCGACCGCCTGCGGGTGCTGGTCGATGAGGGCGTGCTGCGGCGGGTGGCGTATCAGGATAATCCGGTCCGACACGAGTACCGGCTGACGCAGAAGGGCATGGACCTCCACCCGGTGGTCATGGCCATCGCCCACTTCGGCGACAGCTATTATGCGGACAAGGCGGGGCCTCCGGTGCTGCGGCGGCACAAGGGGTGTGGGTGTGACTTCCATCCGGTGCAGGTCTGTTCGGAGTGTGGAGAGACCGTCACCGCGCGGCAGGTCGAGGCGCGGGCCGGACCGGGGTTTCCGGAGCCTTAGTTCGAGGAGCCGAAAACCTCGTCCTTCGACAAGCTCAGGATGAGGTTTTCTACTGAACCGCAGTAAGTCCTCACCCTGAGCTTGTCGAAGGGCGAGGACGGCCCCGCAGACTCAGGCCGCCCCACCTAGGAACGCGGCCAGGCTGTGCGGAGCGTTGTCGTCCAGGCAAAGCGCCAGGGTTGCGTGGGAGTCCTCGGCTGCCTTGCGGACACGCGGGAACATCGCGGCCTCGTAGACGGCCAGGGCGGCCTCGACGTCTCCGGGATGCGCCACCAGCGCCAGGGCCAGTTCCGCCCCGTCCAGCATGGCCATGTTCGCGCCCTCGCCCGCCGGCGGCGCCAGGTGAGCGGCGTCGCCCAGCAGGGTCACGCCAGCCGTCCGCGCCCAGCCATGATCATCCGGCAGCGTATGCAGCGAGCGCGGGATCAGCGGTCCGTCGGTCTGCGTGATCAGGGCGGTCAGCGCCGGCGCCCAGCCTTCGAACTCGGCGGCGATCCGGGCCTTGGCCGTCGCATCGTCGGTGAAGTCGATCGCCTCGAACCAGTCGAGCGGACGGTTCAGGGCGATATAGGCGTGCAGCACGCCGCCGGGCTCGCGGTGGGCGAAGATGCCCTGCCCCGGGGCCATGGCGAACATGCCGCCGCCGCCAGCGGCCTCGGCCGTCGCGGGGTAGAGGGTGTCGACGTCCTTCAGCCAGGCTTCGACGAAGGTCGTGCCGATGTACTGGGGCCTCTCGTCCGACAACAGCGACCGGACCTTCGACCAGGCGCCGTCCGCGCCGACCAGCAGATCGGTGGTCACGGCCTCGCCATCGGTGAAGGTCAGCTGATGCCGACCACCGCCCAGCGCCTCGACGCCGGCCAGCTTCTTGCCCCATCGCACGGTCCCGTCCGGCAGCGACTCCAGCAGGATACGCCGCAGCTCACCACGCGGGACCTCGGGGCGACCGCCCTGGCCGTCGTCAGGTTGGTCCAGCAGCACCGTCCCATGCTTGTCGAGCACGCGCGAGGCCTGGCCGCCTTCGTGGATCAGCGCCTGGAACTCCGGAAACAGCCCCGCCGCCTTCATCGCCAGCTGACCGTCGGTCTCATGGATATCCAGCATGCCGCCCTGGGTCCGCGCGTCGGCCGAGGCCTCGGCCTCGTAGACGCTCGCGGCGACGCCGTGGACGTGGAGGACGCGCGCCAAGACCAGACCGCCCAGCCCCGCGCCGATGATCGTCACCATGGGATACCTTTCACATTGGAACGCCGTTCCATTGGCGACCTATTGGAACATCGTTCCAGACATGTCAAGAACGCTCCCATGGCTCCCAGGACCGAACGCCGCGCCGATGCGCTCTCGAAAGCCAGGATCGTCGAGGCCGCGATCGCGATCCTCGACGCCGACGGCGAGGCGGCCCTGACCTTCCGCGCCCTCGCGGCGAAACTCGCGACGGGGGCCGGGGCGATCTACTGGCACGTCGCCGACAAGAACGATCTGCTGGCCGCCGCGGCCGACGCGGTCGTCACCCAGGTCATGGCCAAGCCACGCGACGCCGAGCCCAAGGCGGCGGTCCGCGTCATCGCCCTCGACGTATTCGACGCCGTGAACGCCCACCCGTGGGTTGGCGCCCAGTTCTTCCGCGATCCCTCGCGCCCCGCCGCGCTGCAGGTTCTCGAGGGGATCGGCCAGCAACTGCAGGCCCTGGGCGTGCCCGAGGCCGCGCAGTTCGACACCGCCACGGCCCTGGTCAGCTACATCCTCGGCGTCGCGGGCCAGAACGCCGCCAATGCCCGGCAGGCGCGCGAGAGCGGCCGCACCGACCGCTCGGCCTTCCTCGGCGGTATCGCCGATCAGTGGGTGGCGCTCGACCCCGACCAGCATCCGTTCGTGCGCCGGATGGCGGCCAACCTGCGCGACCACGACGACCGCGCTCAGTTCCTGGCCGGCGTCGACCTGATCCTGGCTGGCGCGGCGACGCTGATCGGATAACGTATCCCGCAACAAGCGCAGGGGCGCGGGGGAGTATCCATGGATCGTCGTCAGTTTCTCGTGGGCGTCGCGCTGACGCCGCTCGCCGTCAGCCCGGCCCTCGCCGCGCCCGGCGCGAAAGACGCCGAGCTCAAGGCGCTGCTGGACCAGTTCTGGGAAGCCGACCTCGACGCCTCACCCGAGACCGCCACCAGCCGGGGCTTGGACGTCGGCGCCCGCGCCGGCCAGCGCGCCCAGCTGAACGACGCCTCGCGCGCGGCCCGCACCGCCTGGGTCGGCGCCCGCAAGGAGCGCGTCGCGGCCCTGGCCAAGATCGACCCGGCCCAGCTGTCGCAGGCCGCCAAGGTCGATCACGAGGTCACCACCTACACCTACAAGCGCAGCGTCGAAGGCGGCGAGAAGTTCACGTATGGCGAAGGCGCGGCCGGCTTCGGCTACGCTCCCTATTCGCCCTATGTGCTGAGCCAGCTGACCGGTCCCTACCAGTCGGTTCCGGACTTCCTGGATTCCCGCCATCCGGTGAAGACCAAGGAAGACGCCGAAGCCTACCTCTCGCGCCTGGAGGCCTACGCCAAGGTCCTCGACGACAACACAGCGTCGTTCAAGCTGGACGCCGCCGCCGGCGTGTTGGCGCCCGACTTCGCGCTCGATGCGGGCCTCGCCCAACTGAAGCGCCAGCGTGCGCCGGCGCCCGAACAGACCAGCATCGTCCAGTCGCTGGTCACCCGCGCCGCCAAGGCCGGCCTCACCGGCGACTGGGCCGCCCGCGCCAGCGCCATCGTCGGCGGCAAGGTGCAGCCGGCCCTCGACCGCCAGATCGCCGCCCTGGAGGCCCTGCGCCCCAAGGCCACCGGCGACGCCGGGGCCTGGAAGCTGCCGATGGGCGAGGCGTTCTACGCCGGGGCCCTGGCCTTCCAGACCACCACCCGCCGCACGCCCGAGGAGGTCCACAAGCTGGGCCTGGAGCAGGTGGCTAGCCTGACCGCGCAGATCGACGTGCTGCTGAAGAAGCAGGGCCTGACCACCGGCACGGTCGCCCAGCGCCTGACCGCCCTGTCGGCCCGCCCCGACCAGCTCTATCCCAACACCGACGCTGGCCGCGCCACCCTGCTGGCCGATCTCAACGCCCAGACCAAGGCCATCCGCGCCCAGCTGCCGACCCAGTTCCGCACCCTGCCCGCCGCGCCGGTCGAGATCGTCCGCGTGCCGCCCGAGATCGAGGACGGCGCCCCGAACGGCTACGCCCAGCCGCCGTCGCTGGACGGCTCGCGGCCGGGCCGCTTCTACATCAACCTCAAGGACACCACCGAGTGGCCGAAGTTCAGCCTGCCGACCCTGACCTATCACGAGGCCCTGCCCGGCCACGTCTGGCAGGGCTCGATCGCGCTGGGCTCGCAGGAGATCCCGATGCTGCGCCGGGCCGGCATGGGTTTCGCCGCCTATAGCGAGGGCTGGGCGCTCTATTCCGAGCAACTGGCCGCCGAGATGGGGGCCTACAAGGACGACCCGCTGGGCGAGATCGGCTTCCTGCAGTCGCTGCAGTTCCGCGCCGTGCGCCTGGTGGTCGACACCGGCATGCACCACAAGCGCTGGAGCCGCGCCCAGGCCACCGACTACATGGTCGACAACACCGGCATGCCGCGCTCGCGGGTCCAGCGCGAGATCGACCGCTACTGCATCTGGCCGGGCCAGGCGTGCAGCTACAAGATCGGCCACACCGAGTGGGAGCGCCTGCGCGACGTCGCCAAGGCCAAGGCCGGCGCCAAGTTCGACCCCAAGGCCTTCCACGACGTGCTGCTGCGCGGGGCCATGCCGCTGGTGGTGCTGGAGCAGGTGCTGAGCACGATGAGCTTCACCGCCTGATCTTGACGATATCGCCGCCGCACCCGCAGGTAGAGCCAAGCTCGGGCGGACGCGGCGGCGCTTGAAGACCACCGCGCGGACCCGGCACGGGAGAGAGACTTGGCCGATCCGCGCGACTTCCACACGCCCCAGGACCACTACACCAAGGCCGACCTGCTGAAGTCGGGCCTGGGCGGCTATTTCGGCCCGGGCAACGCCCAGTTGCCCGCGCCGCCGATGCTGATGATGGACCGCATCGTCGAGATCAGCCTGGACGGCGGCGAGTTCGGCAAGGGCCACGTGGTCGCCGAGCTGGATATCACCCCGGACCTCTGGTTCTTCGACTGCCACTTCATCGGCGATCCGGTCATGCCCGGATGCCTGGGCCTGGACGCCATGTGGCAGGTGATCGGCTACTGGCTGGGCTGGTCGGGCTCGCCCGGCAAGGGCCGCGCCCTGGGCGTCGGCGAGGTCAAGTTCCGCGGCGACGTGACGCCCAAGGCCAAGCTGGTCCGCTACGAGATCAGCCTGCGCCAGGTCCGCCGGGGCAAGCTGGCCCTGGGCCTCGCCAACGGTCGGATGTTCGTTGACGGCGAGTGCGTCTACACGGCCAACGACCTCAAGGTCGGGATGATCGCGTCGCGCGACTAGCGCAGCGGATAGACGCCCGCCGCGCCGATGCCGACGCGGTCGGGCGGCGTTTCCAGCATGCGGGTCAGGGTCTCACCACCTTGGGCCCGCATCCGGGTCAGCAGGGCGTCGGCGCCCGGCGCGCGCGGGTTGCGCTGCCAGGTGATCTGGCTGCTGGCCAGCATCATGCCCAGCACCGCCAGGCTCTCGTAGGTCGAGGCGCGGTCCGCCGCCGACATCGCGCCCAGGGCGCTGGCGTCGACGCGCTGGCGCATCTGCTCGACCAGGGGCACGTAGTACTGATCGGGGAAAGGCTTGTTGTTGTAGGCCATCCAGGCCCCGGCCACCGCGCTGGCCAGCCCCACGCCCAGATCGCCCGACGGCAGGCCGAACTTGCGGATGACCTGCTCGTGATAGCCGAAGGCCTGGCGATAGGCCGCCTGGCCGACGGCGGCCTGGTCCTTGGGCAGCCCCGCGGCCAGCTGCGAGACGCCCTGCCCCGTGGCCTGGGCGCGCGGCGGCGGCGCGGCTCTCGCGGCGGCGGCCTTCTTGGCCTTCTGCTCGGCCTCATACATGTCCCAGTGGTGGATCGTCTTGTTCAGCCGCTCGTGCATCAGCTGGTTGCTGATGACGTTGATCGAGACGCTGGACGGGATCTCGTAGACATTGACGAAGCCGTCCTGCGCCAAGGCGGGCGAGCCGCAGACGAGGAAGGCGATCGCCAGGATCGTTGGCTGGATACGCGCCAAGGGCTCCTCCGGAGGTCGAACGGGCGGTTGGGAAGCAACCGCCGGGCGCCCCGACACTAGCGCCCTCACCCTGACGTTGCGAGCCCCGTTTTGGGGACAGAAGCAAGGCGTCTGGCGTCGCGATTGCAGCGTCCCGCGCGACGCTCGCCACCAGCCCCGAAACGAGGCGCCATGACGGAAAATCCGTCCCCCGACGACACGCCCGCCCCGATGCGGGACAGCTCACGACGTGTGGCGCTGGACGCCCTGCGCTTCCTGGCGGCGGCCCTGATCGTCCTCTACCACTACCAGAGCGAGGGGCCCTGGCCGCTGGAACGCCTGAACCCCGCCTTCCTGCGCGGCTATCTGGCGACCGACTTCTTCCTGATCCTGTCCGGCTACGTATTGGGCGGCGCCTATGGCCGGCGGCTGGCCAGCGGCGAACTGGGCGCGGGGACCTTCCTGGCCAAGCGCGTGTTGCGGGTCTGGCCGGCGCATCTGGTGATGCTGGCGGCGTTCGCGGCGCTAGTCGGGCTGACGTCGCTGCTGAGCCTGCACGTCGGCCATCAGGAGCGCTACCAGTGGAGCCAGCTGGCCGGCCAGGCCCTGTTGGTCCACGCCTGGGGCCTGGGCGTCGGCGCGGGCTGGAACCTGCCGACCTGGTCGCTGTCGGCGCTGATCGTCTGCTACGCGGCCTTTCCGCCCCTGTGGCGGCGGCTGGGCAAGGTGGAGAGCGCCTGGGCGCTGGTCCTGTGCGGCCTGGCCCTGGTGTGGGGCGCGGACCGCTTCACCCGCGCCGTCTACGGCGAGGCGCTGTACGATCTGTCGTTCAATCTGGGCGTCCTGCGGGCCTTGCCGCTGTTCGCGTTCGGAGCGTGCCTGGCGCGGGCCGGCGAGCTGAACTGGGTCTCGCGCTGCGGGGCCGGCGGGCTGGCGCTGGGCGCGGGCCTGACGGTGATCGGCCTGCAGGCCCTCGGCCGTCACGACCTCCTGAGCATGGCCTTGCTGGGCGTGCTGATCGCCGCCGCCGGCGCGGTGCGCACGACGCGCGGCGCGGGCGTCGCGGTTCGCGCCGGCGAGCTCTCCTTCGCCCTCTACATCACCCACATCTTCGTGGCGGCGGTCTGGTTCCACGTCACCCACGCCCTGGCCGCGCGCTTCGCTCCGCCCGCCTGGATCCAGTGGAGCCTGTGGGCCCTGTCGCTGCCCGTCGCGATCGCCGCCGCCATGGCCTTCGACCGCTGGGTGGACCAGCCGTTGCGGACGCGGGTGGGGCGGTGGGTGGACCAGCGCCTGGGCCGGCGGGTGGCGGCGATGTCATAGAGCCGACGCCTTATCGCCGCCCCAGCTTCCGCAGCGCCGCGCGCATGGCGACGGCCTGGGCGGCGGGGGCCTTGCCGGTGTCTTGCGTGATCTCGGGGACCAGCGCGCCGGTCGCCGCCGCTTCAAGCCGCACGAGCATGTCGTCGGAGATGGCGGGCTCGCGCCGCGTCCTGGCCGGCGAAGCGGTCGGGACCATGGCGGCGATCTTGCGCGCATCGGCGGCGAGCTGGCCGCAGGCGCGGGCCTTGGCGCGGGCCTGGGCGATCAGGGTTGGATCGGCGCTCGCGTCGATCGCCGCCCAGGCCGCATCAAGGGCGGCCATCAGCTTGGCCTGGATGTCGGCGCACCAAGCGCGGGGGTCTCGGGTGCGGGTCTGTGGGGTCTGGCTCATGGGCCTAGCATGCGGCCGCCACGAACGCGGATGACCGGAAACGTGCGTTTCCGGATAAGCCTCTGGCCCACAACGGAAACACTCATTTCTATCCGGGGAAAGCAGGCGCTGAACCCCCATGCCCGCAACGCCCGCCCCCCTGTGGATAACTTCACGCTATCTGAGGGGCAGGAACAACTCGACGGTCACGTCGTGAACCTGCGCGTTCGGGAAGAACGCCAGATGCCGCCGGCAGAAGAGCGGAAAGTCACGCGCCTCCTCGCCGCTGGCCGGCAGCCAGTCGCGGTAGAGATAGAGGGCCGGAGCCTCCAGATTGTGGGTGTTGTGGGCGACCCGCAGCACCGCGCAGCGGCCGCCGGGGATCATGCCGGCCTTCATGTCCGGACCGTCCGCGTCGATCGGCCGGTCGGTCCCGACGCAGATGTCCATGGCGTAGTCGTCGGCGTTCTCCGGCGTCCGCTCCGAGCGGAAGATGTTGAAGGTGTCGCTGGTCTGCGGCGACAGGCCGGCGGCCTTGCGCCAGGCGATGAAGCGCTCGATCGAGGCGGGCAGCGTGGCCCGGTCGCCGCGATGCTCCAGGATCGCCACCGGGATCGGCGGCAGGTCCACGATCGTCACGTCGCTGGGTTCGTAGATGATCTGCATCAGCTTGCTCCTGGCGGTGTTCAAGGGCCCGAAGGCCGCGAGCCACGGCGCCCAGTCGGGCGCTTTTCGGAACGATGAGGGCGACTGCTTGAATCGCTTGCGGAAGGCCCGCGCGAAGGCGTCCGGCGCGTCGTAGCCGGCGTCCAGCGCGATCTCCGTGATGGTCTGGCCGGCGTTGGCGGCCAGGCGGTGCGAGGCGCGCTTCAGTCGGGCCAGCTGCACGTAGCGGTGCACGGACACCTCGAAAGCAGCCACGAACTGACGGTGGAAATGGAACTTGGAAAAGGCCGCCACGGAGGCGAGCGTTTCCAGGTCCAGATCACCGTCCAGATGCTGGTCGATATGGTCCAGCACCCGCTGCATCCGGGCATTGTAGGTCGCAAGCCCCGCCTTCATCGTTCCTCCGTGGCGGCTCCACCTAGGCCCTGACCGGCGGGTCGCGCTCGACCGATCTTGCGGTTTGCCGAACCTGGCCCTGAAACTTTCTCGCCCTAACGTTGAAATCATAAATCTGTCCGCCGAATGGTGTAGCTTGGCTGCAGTGCTTCGACGGAGTTGGCCATGCGCTGCGAGATTTGCGCCGGAGAGGCCGCCCACGACTTTTCCAAGACCTTTGACGCCTTCGGCCTGGGCCAGGTGGACTACTGGCGGTGCGGCGACTGCGGCTTCGTGCTGTCGCGGACCCATGCCGAGCTGTCGCCCGACGCGTTCGCGCGGATGAACGAGCTGTGCCACTCGACCTATCAGGGACAGGAGGCCAACGACCTGGACCCGCGCTGGAAGACCCGGCTGGCCGCCCAGGCGACGGCATTGGCCGATCTGGCGCGCGCGGGCCTGATTTCGTCGGAGGGCCGCTGGCTCGACTTCGGCTGCGGTGACGGCAGCCTGTCGGCCCTGCTGAAGGCCGATCACGGCCTGACCCTGCTCAAGCACGACGACTATATGGGCAAGGCGACGGACTATCTGTCGGCCGCCGATCTCGAGGACGGCGCCTTCGACATGGTGATCACCACCTCGGTGTTCGAGCACCTGACCCGGCGCGCGCAGTGGGACCGGGTCGAGGCCCTGGTCGCCCCCCGCGGCGCCCTGGCCATCCACACGCTAGTGGCCGAGCATGTGCCCAGCGATCCCGACTGGTTCTATCTGCAGCCGCCGCACAGCGCGTTCTTCTCGAACGCGGCCATGGACCGGCTCTTCCGCGACTGGGGCTATAGCTGCTCGATCTACAGCGTCGCCGCCAGCCTGTGGGTCTGGTTCCGCGGCGATCCCGATCGCGTGGCCCAGCACGTCGAGCGCCTGAACGCGGCGCGGACCGATGCGCCGTTCCTCTTCAAGGCCGGCTTCCTGGACTACTGGAAGAACGAGCCGCGCCGGAAGGAAGCCTTGGCGGAGGCTTGAAAGCAAAAAGCCCCGCGCCTTGCGGCGCGGGGCTTTGGCAATCCTAAACGGACTGTAATTACGAGATCTTCTCGACCTGGGCGTATTCCAGCTCGACCGGCGTGGCGCGGCCGAAGATCGAGACGGTGACCCGCAGGCGGGCCTTCTCTTCGTCGACCTGCTCGACCGAGCCGTTGAAGCTGGCGAACGGGCCGTCGATGACGCGGACGTTCTCGCCGACTTCGTACAGGACGACGGTCTTGGGCTTCTCGACGCCTTCCTCGATCGCGCCGACGATGCGCTGAACTTCCTTTTCGGAGACCGGCATCGGCTTGGAGCCGCTGCCCAGGAAGCCCGTGACCTTCGGGGTGTTCTTGATCAGGTGATAGGCTTCGTCCGAGAGGTTCATCTTCACCAGGACGTAGCCCGGGAAGAACTTGCGCTCGGCGTTGATCTTACGGCCACGGCGAATCTCGACGACTTCTTCGGTCGGCACGAGGATTTCCGAGAAATTCTCTTCCAGGCCCTGGTTCTTGGCCTGCTCGCGGATGCTCTCGGCCACCTTCTTCTCGAAGTTCGAGTAGGCGTGGACGATGTACCACTTGTGGTTCGGGTTGGACGCGGTTTCGGTGCTCATCGTCTCTATCTTATCCCGCGGTCGCCAGCTTCAGCAGCTGATTGATGGCGAAGCCCAGGCCGCCATCGACGGCCAGGAAGAACAACGACGCCAGAACCACCATGATGAAGACCATCACGGAGGTGATCCAGGTTTCCTTGCGGCTGGTCCAGGTGATCTTGCGGGTTTCAGCGCGCACTTCACGGAAGAACTGCACCGGGCTGGTGCGCTTCTTGGGTGCGGCGGGGGCGGCGGCGACAGCCGCGCCAGCCCCGGCGGGCGCCATCGCCGCAGCCGTCTTAGCGGCGCGGTTCTTGATCGCGGACGGGTTCGATCCCGGTTTCCTGGCCATGCTTTAGAGGCTCACGACTTCCTAAACTGGATCCCGGACCGACAAGCGGCCCGGTGGCCATAGCCGGGCCCGAAAGCGACCCGTCAAATATATATAGTGGCAGGAGTGGGGGGACTCGAACCCACGACTTTCGGTTTTGGAGACCGACGCTCTACCAGCTGAGCTACACTCCTGCATTCCGACCGACCCTTTCGGGCCGACGGACATCCGGAGACAGACAGCGCGCCGGGAGGCTTTTCAGCCTCGGCGCGCCGTGTTCTGTCGCCAGAGCCGCGCCATTTAGCAGGGTCGCGTACGGCGAGCAAGCGGCGCGCAAAGGATTGAGCGCCTTCGCGCGCCCGACAGGGGTTTTTGTCCCGCCCCGTGGGCCTCTCGAAGGGCTCCCGGCAAGGATCGAAGACCCCGCGCACGCGTTGTTTCGCCATGCCCACGATCAGCAATCCATCCCCGTCATCCGACCGCCCGTCGAATCGGGAGGTCGAGAACGAGAACCAGAAGCCCTCGTCACGCGAGGGCGAGCCTCCGCGTCCGGCGACCGAACCTCACGGCTCGGCCGACAGCGTCCGCTCGCCGAAGACCCGAACCGATCCGGGCTCCGGCGAGGGCTGAAGCTTCAGCCTTGTTCCGTCAGGACCGAAGAACGACCTAGCCGGCCTTGGCCTGCTTGGTCTTCTCGCCCTTGTCGGCCGTGGTGTCGCTGGCCGGCGTGGGGGTCGGACCGCACTGGATGCCCAGATAGGTGAACTTCACGTTCGTCAGCTCGCGGCCGCACTGGGTGTTCTTGCCCATGTCGCTGCCGCGCAGCGACACCGCGACGCCCTTCGACAGGTCCGGCGCCGGGCTGGCGCTGCTGATGTCGTAGTAGCCGCCGCCACGTCCCTTCACGACCAGGCAGTCGGTCTTCTCGACGGGCCGCACGCAGCCCGACACCGTGACAGGGGTCGCTTCCAGAACAACTTGATTGGCTTGCGCGAGTTTCGTCTTCGCGCCGCCGTCACTGCAACCAGCCAAACCAAACGCTAACAGACCGGCCGCCGCGGCGGCCTCTATGAACCTTACCCGCATACGTTCCTCCGTATCGTTGGCTCCGCGAACGAAGCAAAAGGAAGTCTGCGCCTCGTTTCGAATACCGGCAATCACATTTTTGACGCTTTCGAAAAACTGGTCCGGCGTTTTGACGGTTTGGGAAAAAGATTGTCCTTAACCGGATGAGCCACGCATGGGATTGCGAAACTCGATGCTGCACCGCGCAATCTGGTACCGACCCAGATGACACCTTTTCTCATCTGAACATTTGCTCACGAACCGAGACGCCGCTTTTTGTGATTGAGCGAATACTGGGATTGATCTTTCGACTCGCCGACACAGCGGCGCGCACTCCGCACCGGGTGGCGAAGTTTTTCCGAAGACGGCTTTAGACAACCGGCGTTGACATCAAGACGGGCTTGCACACATGAGACAGGCGTCGCCTCAGGGCCGTGGCGACACCCGTTTCTCCCAAGGATTTCAGAGCTCAGATGACGGCCACCGCCACTGCCGCCGCCCCGGTCAAGGAAGCCCCGTTCCACGTCGAAAAGGTGCTGTGGGTCAAACACTGGACCGACCGCCTGTTCAGCTTCGGCATCAGCCGGCCGGCGTCCCTGCGCTTCCGCTCGGGCGAGTTCGTGATGATCGGCCTGCCCGCCCGCGAGGAACTGGGCGAGAAGAAGCCGATCCTGCGCGCCTATTCGGTGGCCTCGCCGCACTTCGCCGAGGAGCTGGAATTCTTCTCGATCAAGGTCCCGGACGGCCCGCTGACCTCGCGCCTGCAACTGATCCAGCCGGGCGACGACATCCTGCTGGGCAAGAAGCCGACCGGCACCCTGGTGCTGGACGCCGTACGCCCCGGCAAGCGCCTGTTCCTGTTCGGCAC
The DNA here is from genome assembly GCF_059424195.1 of Caulobacter sp. GW456-12-1-14-TSB4. NCBI lineage: Bacteria > Pseudomonadati > Pseudomonadota > Alphaproteobacteria > Caulobacterales > Caulobacteraceae > Caulobacter > Caulobacter sp. GW456-12-1-14-TSB4. The sequence continues at coordinate 82,219 of NZ_JBWKZF010000016.1, read as the reverse complement.
CGGCACGGGCCTGGCCCCTTGGCTGTCGGTGGCCCGCGACCCCGACGCCTACAGCCGCTTCGAGCGCGTGATCGTCGCCCACGGCGTGCGCGAGGTCAGCGAGCTGGCCTATCGCGACCTGTTCACCAGCGAGATCCACGACGACCCGCTGGTCGGCGACGAGGCCAAGGCCCAGCTGACCTACTACCCGACCGTGACCCGCGAGCCGTTCGAGCGCCAGGGCCGCTTCACCGACCTGATCACCTCGGGCAAAATCTTCAGCGACCTGGGCCTGGAGCAGACGAAGTTCGATCCCGAGCACGACCGCGCCATGCTGTGCGGCTCGATGGCCATGATCAAGGACACGGCGGCGCTGCTCGAAGCCCACGGCCTGAAGGAAGGCTCGAATGCCGATCCGGGTGACTTCGTGATCGAGCGGGCGTTCGTGGGGTAGCCTGAGAATCTCCTCCCCCGCTGGGGGAGGTGGCCCGAAGAGTCGGAGGGGGCCAGCTCGGCCAAGGCCGCATTAGCCCCCTCAGTCGCTCCGCGACAGCTCCCCCAAGAGGGGGAGCAGAGGTGTATATCCGCCCCATGGACCTCAAGAACCTCACCGTCGAAGACGCCCGCGCCCGGATCCTCGACGGCGCCGCGCGCCTCGGCGTCGAGACCGTCGCGCTCGAAGCCAGCCTCGGCCGCGTCCTGGCCCAGACCGTCGCCGCCACCCGCCCGCAGCCGCCGTTCGACGCCTCGGCCATGGACGGCTGGGCGATCCGCCGCGCGGACTACGCCCCGGGCAAGGCCTTCGCGATCGCCGGCGAGAGCGCGGCCGGCAAGGCCTATCCGCACCTCGTCCAGGCCGACCAGGCCGTGCGCATCTTCACCGGCGCCCCGGTCCCGGCCCGCGCCGACCTCGTGGTCATCCAGGAAGAGGCCGTCCGCGACGGCGAAACCGTCCGCTTTGACGCGGGCGACGATCCCAAGTCCAACACCCGCCCGGCCGGCGGCGACTTCCAGGCCGGCGACGTGCTGCTGGCGCCCGGTGTCGTCATCGATCCCTGGCGGCTCAGCCTGGTCGCCTCGGCGGGCCTGGCAGAGGTCGCCGTCGCCCGCCGCCCGCGCGTGGCGATCCTGGCCACCGGCGACGAGCTGGTCCCGCCCGGCGCGGCGCCCCGCCCGGACCAGATCTTCGAAAGCGGTTCGTTCAGCCTGGTCGCCCTGGTCGAGGCCTGGGGCGGCGAAGCCTTCCGCCTGAGCGCGGCCAGCGATGACGCCGCCGCCATCGCCGCCGCCGTGGAGCCCGTCGAAGCCGACCTGATCGTCACCATCGGCGGCGCTTCGGTCGGCGACCACGACCTGGTCAAGCCGGCGCTGAAGACCCTGGGCCTGACGCTCTCCCTCGAGACCGTCGCCCTGCGCCCCGGCAAGCCGACCTGGTCCGGTCGTCTTGGTGACGGCCGCCAAGTCCTGGGCCTGCCCGGCAACCCCGCCTCGGCCCTGGTCTGCGCCGAGCTCTTCCTGCGCCCGCTGCTGGCGGCGCTGACGGGCGCTTGCGCCGAGGTCCGCCTGTTCCCCGCTCGCCTGGCCGAGCCCCTACCCGCCACCGGCCCGCGCGAGCACTGGATGCGCGCGGCCCTGTCGATCGATCCCGAGGGGCGAACCCTCGCCCGCGCCTTCCCGGATCAGGATTCCTCACTGGTCGGCGTCTTCGCTCGGGCCGATGCTCTGTTGCGACGGCGAGCGGGCGCGCCCGCTGCCTCGGCGAACGACGTCGTCGAAGTTCTGCCCCTGCGTCGCGGCTGAAACCGCGACGGCGGCAATTTGGCGTGCTAAGCCCGACCCGTTTCCCGGGTGCGGACCCGACCTTCAGGCCAAGAGGTTCTTTCATGGGGCATGCAGGCAAGATCGCGACCCACGTGCTGCTGGCCGCGCTGGCCCTGCTGTTCGGCCGCTACCTCGTCATCGACATGCCCTTCACGCTCGATACGCTGGCGCAGGCCGGCTACTACGGCCTGGGCGCGCTGATCGTCGAGCTGCTGTTCCGCGTCGAGCGCGCCCCGTGGCGCTTCGTCTCCGCCAGCGACCACCTGCGCCTGTTCCGCTCGGCCGTGCTGACGGCGGCGACCTTCCTGGCCATCACCCGCTTCGTCCACCCGGGCATCGACGGCGGCCTGCGCATGGTCGCCGGCGCGGCCCTGATCCAGGCGACCTTCCTGTCGGCCCTGCGCGTCATCCGCCGCAGCCTGCACGAGCGCCAGCTGTTCGAATCGGTCCTGCGCCTGGGCCCCGCCTCGCTGCAGCCCGCCCTGCCGCGCCTGCTGATCGTCGGCTCGGCCAACGAGGCCGAGGCCTTCCTGCGCGCGCCGGCGGGCCTTGGTGAGCGCTACGCCCCGATCGGCGTGGTCTCGCCCACCGACCGCGAGACCGGCGACGAGCTGCGCGGCGTCTGCGTGCTGGGCGCGATCGCCGATTTCGACCGGGTGCTGGCCCGTCTGCGCGACAGCGGCCTGCCGCCGTCGGCCATCCTGTTCCTGACCGACAGCGCCATGAGCACCTTCGGCGCCGAGCGCCTGGGCCGCCTGAAGGCCGAGGGCGTGCGCCTGCTGCGCCGTCACGGCGTGGTCGAGATGGGCGCCGACACCGCGGCCGCCGCCGTGCTGCGCGAGATCAGCATCGAGGAGTTGCTCAGCCGTCCGCCCGTGCGCCTCGACCCCGAGCCCGTCCGCGCCCTGGTCTCGGGCCGCCGCGTGCTGGTCACCGGGGCTGGCGGCAGCATCGGCTCGGAGCTGTGCCGTCAGATCGCCGCCAGCGGCTGCGCCCACCTGACCATGGTCGACGCCTCGGAATACAACCTGTTCCACATCGACCGCGAGATGGCCCAGACCTGGCCCAGCATGCCGCGCCGCGAACTGCTGTGCGACGTCCGCGACGCCGCCCGGGTCCAGCGCGTGTTCGCCGAGCAGCGTCCCGACATCATCTTCCACGCCGCCGCCCTCAAGCACGTGACCCTGGTCGAGAACCACCCCTGCGAGGGCGTGCGCACCAATGTGCTGGGCACCCGCAACGTCGCCATCGCCGCCAAGGCCTGCGGCGCGGCGCACCTGGCCCTGATCTCCACCGACAAGGCCGTGGCCCCGACCAGCGTCATGGGCGCGGCCAAGCGCGTCGCAGAAGCGGTGGCCCGCCAATATGGCGGCGGCGGCGACATGCGCGTCAGCATCGTCCGCTTCGGCAATGTGCTGGGCTCGGCCGGCTCGGTCGTGCCGATCTTCCAGAGCCAGATCGCCCGGGGCGGCCCGATCACCCTGACCGACGCCGCGGTCGAGCGCTACTTCATGACCATCCCCGAGGCCGTGCAGCTGGTGCTGCGCGCCGTGGCCCTGTCGCGCATCGCCTCCGAGCCCGACGCCGGCGTCCTGACCCTGGAGATGGGCGAGCCGGTCAAGATCATCGACCTGGCCCGCCGGATGATCGAGCTGCAGGGCCTGACCCCCGGCAAGGACATCGAGATCCAGATCACCGGCCTGCGTCCCGGCGAGAAGCTGACCGAGACCCTGGTCGACGTGAACGAAGTCGCTCGCCCCAAGGCTCCCGGCATCATGGAAGCCCTGCGCCTGGCCGACGCCCCGGTCATCGCCGACAAGCGCCTGGAGGCCCTGGACGCCCTGGCCGAGGACGGCGACGAAGCCGCCGTCCGCGCCGCCCTGTTCGATCTGGTCGAGGACCTGCGCCAGGTCGGGCCGTCGAAGGTGGTGAAAATCCGGGCGTCGTAGGGCTCAGCCCTCCCTGTAGCGCAGCGCCTCGACCAGCAGCGAGAACGCCGGCGAGGCGTGGCGGCGGCTCGGATAGTAGAGGTGGTAGCCGGGAAACGGCGGACACCAGTCCTCCAGGACGCGGATCAGCTCACCGCTGGCGATACAGGGCGCGGCGACGTCCTCGGGCATATAGGCCAGGCCAAGCCCCTGCAGCGCGGAGTCCAGGCGCTGGCGGAGGGTGTTGAAGACAAGCTGGCCATCGACCCGCACCTTCAGCTCGCGCCCGTCCTTCTCGAACTCCCAGGGGAACAGGCCGCCATAGGTCGGCAGACGCATGTTGATGCAGTTGTGGTCGGTCAGGTCCTGGGGCGCGCGAGGCCGCTGGCGCTTTTCGAAATAGGCCGGTGATCCCACCACGGCCATGCGCATGTCGGGTCCGATGCGCAGGGCGATCATGTCCTTGGCCACCTGCTCGCCCAGGCGCACCCCGGCGTCGAAGCCCTCGGCGACGATATCGACCAGGCCATAGTCGACCACGATCTCGACCTTGATGTCCGGATAGTCCGGCAGCAGCTTCGCCAGGCCTGGCTGCAAGGCGCTGCGCGCGGCGTGTTCGCCGGCGGTGATGCGGATCGTCCCCGCCGGCCGTTCCCGCAAGGCGCTGAGCGCGACGACGGCCTGCTCGATCTCCTCCAGGCGCGGCGCGATCGCCAGCAGCAGGCGCTCGCCGGCCTCCGTCGGCGCGACGCTGCGGGTGGTCCGCGCCAGAAGACGCAGGCCAAGCCGCGCTTCCAGGCCCTTGAGCGTCTGGCTCAGCGCGGAGGGCGAGACGCCGAGCTTGGCGCCGGCCCGCGTGAAACTGCGCTCCCGCGCCACGGCGGCGAAGGCGGCAAGCTCGTCGAAGCCCTGAGCCATTCATTAGTCCTGCTTAAAACGACATGGCGATTATCGCGCCTAATCGCGGAAGTGGGCCAGGACTATCTTCGGGGTCCGCCACCAGGAGACCCCACCATGCAGACGCGAAAACTCGGCCGGTCAGGCTTGGAAGTCTCCGCCCTCGGCTATGGCTGCATGGGCCTCAGCGCCGGCTATGGTCCGCCCACGCCGCATGACGAGGCGATCGCGATGATCCGCGCGGCCTTCGACGGCGGCGTGACCCTGTTCGACACCGCCGAGGCCTATGGCCCGTTCGCCAACGAGACGCTGGTGGGCGAGGCCGTCCAGCCGTTCCGCGACCAGGTGGTCATCGCCACCAAGTTCGGCTTCGACATCGATCCCGAGACGGGCGCGCGGACCGGCGGGCTGAACAGCCGGCCCGACCACATCAAGGGGGTCGTCGAGGCCCAGCTGAAGCGGCTGCGCACCGACCACATCGACCTGCTCTACCAGCACCGGGTCGATCCCGCCGTGCCGATGGAGGACGTCGCCGGCGCCGTGAAGGACCTGATCGCGGCCGGCAAGGTGGGCCATTTCGGCCTGTCCGAACCCAGCCTGGACTCGCTGCGTCGCGCCCATGCCGTGCAGCCGGTCACGGCGCTGCAGAACGAATATTCGCTGTGGACGCGCGACGTGGAGAAGAACGGCGTCCTGGCGCTGTGCGAGGACCTCGGCATCGGCTTCGTGCCGTTCAGCCCGCTCGGCGCGGGTTTCCTGACCGGCAAGATCGACGAGACGACGCAACTTGCCGCCACCGACTTCCGCTCGATCTCGCCTCGCTTCGCGACCGAGGCCCGCGCGGCCAACATGGCGCTGGTCAATCTGCTGAAGGCCATCGCCCAGGCCAAGCAGGCCACCGCCGCCCAGGTCGCCCTGGCCTGGCTGCTGGCCCAGCGTCCCTGGATCGTGCCGATCCCCGGCACGACCAAGCCTCATCGCCTGGCCGAGAACCTCGGCGCGGCGCAGGTCGAGCTGACCGCCGCCGACCTGGAGTCGATCCAGAAAGCCGCCGCGGAGATCACCATCCAGGGCGCGCGCCTGCCCGAAGCCGTCCTGGCCCAGACCAACCGATGAGCGAGGCGATCATGGACAAGCAAGCCCCGCGCGACGTCGGTCGCCGCGATCTCCTGGCGCTCGGCCTCGCCGCGCCCGCCATCGCGACCGCCGCTGGCGCGCAGGCCAGGGAGCCGGCCAAGGCCGTCGGCCCCGGCCGCCGCAGGCTGGGAAAGCTGGAGGTCTCCAGCGTCGGGCTGGGCGTCCAGAACATGAGCCGCACCTATCAGACGACGGTCCCGTACCGGCCCGAGATGATCAACATCATTCGGACCGCCCACGATCGCGGCGTCACCTTCTTCGACGCGGCCGAGGCCTATGGTCCGCACGAGGTGGAGCGGCTCCTGGGCGAGGCCGTGGCGCCGATCCGCGATCAGGCGACGGTCGCTTCCAAATTCGGCTGGAACGTCGATCTGGAGACGGGCGTGCGACGCCCGGGGCTCAACAGCCGGCCCGAACACATAAAGCTGGCGGTGGAGGGCATGCTCAAGCGCCTGCGCACCGACCGCATCGACCTTCTGTACCAGCACCGCGTCGATCCGGCCGTGCCGATCGAGGACGTCGCCGGCGCGATCAAGGACCTGATGGCCCAGGGCAAGGTGCTGCATTGGGGGATGTGCGAGATGGGTCCTAAAACCCTGCGCCGCGCCCATGCCGAGCAGCCGCTCACCGCCGTCCAGAACGAATATTCGATGCTGTGGCGCGGCCCCGAGGCCTGGGTGCTGGACGCCTGCCAGGAGCTGGGGATCGGCCTCGTCTGCTGGAGCCCGTTGGGGGTCGGCTTCATGAACGGCGCGATCGACGCCAATACCCGCTACGCCGACGGCGACATCCGCAAGATGGAAGGCCGGTTCGCGGCCGAGAACCTGCCGCACAACCTGGCGCTGGTCGCCCTGGTCAAGGCGTGGGCCGCGCGCAAGAACGCGGCGCCGGGGCAGATCGCCCTGGCCTGGCTGCTGGCGCGCAAGCCCTGGATCGTGCCGATCCCGGGAACCACCCAGATGGCGCACATGGTCGAGAACACCGGCGCGGCCCAGGTCCGCTTCACGTCCGCCGAACTGGCCGAACTGAACGCCGCCGTCGCCGCGATCGAGGTCCAGGGCCTGCGCCTGCCGCCGGCCGTGCTCGCCTATTCCGAGGTCGAGGCTCCGCCTCGGGGCTGACGATGGCGGCGACTTCGGTATCGCGTCCCGAAGGCGACCTGCTAAACCGGGCCATGGCCGAGCTCCACGACACCTATGATCCGCTGACGCCTGTGCCGGAAGACCGCCGCGTCTTCCGCGCCCAGGACGCCTTTTCGCTGTGGTTCAGCCTGGGCATCGGCCTGCTGGTGCTGCAGGCCGGCGCGTTCCTGGTGCCGGGCCTCAGCCTGGGCGTGGCGCTGGCGGCGATCGTCACCGGCTCGGTGCTGGGGGCCCTGCTGCTGGCCGCCGCCGGGGTGGTCGGGGCCGACACCGGGCTCTCGGCCGTCGGCACGTTGCGGCTGGCGCTGGGCGCGCGCGGCGCGGCCGCGCCCGCCGTGCTCAACGCCATCCAGCTGACCGGCTGGGGCGCGTTCGAGATCATCGCCATGCGCGACAGCGCCGACGCCCTGGCCAAGCAGACCTTCGGCTTCTCCAACCCGATGATCTGGACCCTGGCCTTCGGCATCCTGGCGACCTTCCTGGCCATCCAGGGGCCGGTGTCGTTCGTGCGCCGCTTCCTGCGCGCCTGGGGCCTGTGGCTGCTGCTGGCCGGCGCGGGCTGGCTGAGCTGGCGGCTGCTGGCCGAGCACGATCTCGGCGCCCTGCTGGCCAAGGCCGGCACCGGCGAGATGAGCTTCGGCGCCGGCGTCGATCTGGTGGTGGCCATGCCGCTGTCGTGGCTGCCGCTGATCGCCGACTACACGCGTTTCGGCCGCACCAGCGGCGGCATGTTCAAGGGCGCGGCGGCCGGTTACGTGCTGGCCAATATCTGGTTCATGGCCCTGGGCGCGGCCTACGCCCTGGTGGCCGGCGGCGGCGACAATCTGCTGCTGACGGCCCTGGCGGCCAGCGGCGGCGGGATCGCCCTGCTGCTGATCGTCATCGACGAGACCGACAACACCTTTGCCGACATCCACTCGGCCGCCGTCTCGACCGCGACCCTGGTGCGCGTGACGCCGGCCAACCTCGCTTTGATGTTCGGCGCCCTGTGCACGACCATCGCCCTCTTCGCGCCGATCACCCAGTACGAGGGCTTCCTGCTGCTGATCGGCTCGGTGTTCGCGCCGCTGTTCGGCGTGCTGCTGACCGACCACTTCGTGCTGCGCCGCCGCGCGGCCGCCACGGCGCCGGGTGGCCTGAACCTGCCCGGCCTGCTGGCCTGGGCGCTCGGCATCGCCGCCTACCAGGCGCTCAGCCGCCTGGCCCCGGGGATCGGCGCGACTCTGCCGAGCTTCGTGGTCGCCGGCGTTGCTTATTTCTTCCTCAAGCGCGCTTTCCGTTCAGTGGAAATCTCGGCTCCTTAGCAACCGGCCCGACACCTTCTGGCGCACGCGCGGAGCCGGCGCGCCGGGCTCGTCGCGAAGGGTGGAGAGGTGCGCCGACAGGTCGGTGAAACCCTCGGCCACGACGTGGATCACGCCCTCCGCCTTCTGCACGCGGCCGTGGACAACCAGGAACGAGGCGGTCATCACCACGTTGCGGTCGGCTTCGAAGCGGTCCTTCCAGACCACCGCATTGGCCACGCCCGTCTCGTCCTCCAGGGTCACGAACACCACGCCCTTGGCCGTGCCCGGCCGCTGGCGGATCAGCACCAGCCCCGCCACCGACACCTTGCGGCCGTCCGGGACGCTCATCAGCTGCTGCGCCGTAATCACCCCGCGCCGCGTCAGCATCGGCCGATAGAAGCCGACCGGGTGGGCCTTCAGCGACAGGCTGGTGGTGCGGTAATCCTCGGCCACCTCCTGCGGATCGCCCATCTTCGGCAGAGCGACCTTGTCCTCGAACAGCGGCAAGCCGGCCAGCAACGGCGCCTGCACCGGGGCTTTGTGCTCGCCCTTCAGGCCCTTCACCGCCCAGAGGGCTTCGCGGCGCGTGAGGCCAACCGAGGCGAAGGCGTCGGCCTCGGCGAGGAGTTCCAAGGTCTTCTGAGGCACTCCGGAGTGCGCGAACTCAGCAGGTGTCCGTGCGCCCTCCTCTCGGGCTCTGAGCAAGGGTGGCATATCGGCCCTTTTGGTCAGGCCCTTGATCTGACGAAAGCCGAGCCGGACCGCCTTCCATTGCGAGCGGGTGGACAGGTCGAAACGCCGATCCGTTCTCCCTGGCGACGGCTGCCGCGCAGTCTCAAGCGTACAGTCCCAATCGCTAGCCATGATGTCCGGTGACCGCACCTCAACGCCGTGTTCGCGTGCGTCGCGGACGAGCTGAGCGGGTTGGTAAAAGCCCATGGGCTGGGAGTTGATCAGCGCCGCGCAGAACACATCCGGCCAGAAGCACTTGATCCAGGCGGAAGCGTAGACCAGCAGGGCGAAGCTGACGGCGTGGCTTTCCGGGAAGCCGTACGAACCGAACCCCTTGATCTGATCGAAGCATCGTTCGGCGAAGACCTGATCATAGCCCCGGTTGACCATGCCCCCGACGAACTTTTCCTGGTAGATGCCCAGGTCGCCCTGGCTTCGGAAGGTCGCCATGCAACGGCGCAGACCATTGGCGTCAGCCTCGTTGAACTTGGCGGCCTCGATGGCGATCCGCATGGCCTGTTCCTGGAACAGCGGGACACCCATCGTCTTGCCAAGCACATCCTCCAGTTCATTTTGAGGATGGTCCGGGCCCGGTCGGGGGAAGGTCACCGGCTCGATCCCGGCGCGCCGCTTCAGGTAGGGATGCACCATGTTGCCCTGGATCGGCCCCGGCCGAACGATCGCCACCTGGATGGCAAGGTCGTAGAACATCTTGGGCTTCAGGCGTGGCAGCATCGACATCTGAGCCCGGCTCTCGACCTGGAAGACACCGACGGAATCCGCCAACTCGAGCATGTCGTAGACCTCCGACTGCTCCTGAGGGATGTCCGCGATGTCGAACAGCGGGACGCCATGGTCGGCTCGCAACATGTCGAAGGCGCGACGCACCGCGCTCAACATACCAAGCGCCAGCACATCGACCTTCATCAGGCCAACGCTGTCGATATCGTCCTTGTCCCACTCGATGAAGGTACGATCGACCATGGCCGCGTTGCCGATCGGCACGGTTTCGTCCAAGCGGCGCTTGGTGAGTACGAACCCGCCAACGTGCTGCGACAGATGGCGAGGAAATCCCATCAGCTCGGTCGCCAAGTCCACCGCGCGCTTGATCTGCGGATTCTTGGGATCCAGCCCAAGATTTTCGATGTGTTCGTCCGGCAGTCCGTCGCCCCAACTGCCCCAGACCGTATTGGCCAGTAGCGCCGTGACGTCCTCAGTCAGCCCCAAGGCCTTACCCACATCGCGGATGGCGCTGCGCGGGCGATAGTGGATGACTGTGGCGCAAATAGCGGCCCGGTGCCGACCATAGCGGCGATAGACGTACTGCATGACCTCCTCGCGGCGGTCGTGTTCGAAGTCCACGTCGATGTCCGGCGGCTCGCCCCGTTCTTCGGAGAGGAAGCGGGCGAACAGCAGGTCCTGGTTCTTCTTGGTCGGATCGACCGCCGTGACGCCTAGGCAGAAACACACTGACGAATTGGCCGCTGAGCCTCGCCCCTGGCATAGAATCTTCTCGTTCCGAGCCCACTGGACGATGTCGTGCACCGTCAGGAAATAGTCCGGGACCTTGAGCTTTTTGATCAGCCGCAGCTCCGAGCGGAGCAAGTCCTTGACCTTTTGCGGCACCCCACCTGGGTAGCGCGTCTTCGCGCCGTCCCAGGACAGCTTGGTCAGATGACGGATCGCTGTGCTGCCCGGCGGGACGGGCTCGTCGGGATACTCGTAGCTGAGATCCTTGAGATCAAAGTCTATGCGCTCGACGACGTCCATCGTGCGCTCGATCGCCTGGGGCCACCGCGCGAACAAGCGCGCCATCTCTGTCGGCGCCTTCAGGTGACGCTCGGCATTGGCTTCCAGGCGAAAGCCGGCTTCTTGAAGGGTGCAGCCTTCACGCACACAGCTCATGACGTCCTGCAGCGGCCGTCGCGCTGCCGCGTGGTAGAGCACGTCATTGGTCGCCACCATGGGCGCGCGTGCTTCCCGGCTCAGCATATCCAGCTGCGTCAGGCGTTGAAGGTCGCGCGCCGCATAGGGCCGGCTCGCCGCGAGCCAGACATGGCCGCGCAGATCGCCGGCCATGCGCGCCAAGTCCGCCACGAACTGATCGTCCAGGATCGTTGGCGGCACGATCAGGCCGAGCTGCCCGTCCGAGTATTCGAGGAAATCCTCCCAACCCAACTCGCATTCGCCCTTGTCGGCACGAAGCTGGCCAACGGTCAGCAGGCGGGTGAGACGTCCGAAGGCTTCCCGGTTCGTGGGATAGCATAGGAGGCTGGGCGTTCCGTCGACGAAGTCCAACCGACAGCCGGTGAGCGATCGGACCTTGAGCTTTTCTTCTTTGGCGAACGTCCAGGGTCGCACAACCCCGGCTAACGTGTTGCGGTCGGCAATGCCGACTGCCGCAATCCCCAGGTCTTCAGCGGCCTCCATCAGCTCCCAGGCATGCGAACCGCCGCGTAGAAAGGAGAAATTGGTTGTCGTTTGCAGTTCTGCATAAGCAGGCGTCATGACGAGCCCCCTCCACCGCCGTTCGGCGGTCCCCCTCCCCCAAGAGGGGGAGGAGAGTTTTCTCCAGTCTCGCGCGGAGACGAGCGGCCGACGCGGGAAGTCGGCTGAGGTTTTGGCGGACTATGCGAACAGGCCATGGATCCACCACTTCGGGGCTTCCGCTTCGCCGAACAGGCCTTGGCGGTAGATCCAGAATCGGCCGCCGACGTCGTCCTCGACGCGGTAGTAGTCACGAATCTTGCCGGGGCCGGTGTCGTCCTCGCCGACGCCGGCGCGCCACCATTCCTGGCCGATGCGTTCGGGGCCTTCGGCTCTCCGCACCCGGTGGGGACGGCCGCGCCAGGTGAACTGCATCGGCGGGTCGTCGGGCAGCTTGGCGATGGCGGTGATGGCCTCCGGCCGCTTGAACAGGCGCACGGGGCGCGGGCGGTCGGGGTCCCATTTGGCGGCGACGGGCGGGTCGAGCGGGGCGTTGCGGATCACCGAGCGTTCGGGGACGTGGCTCTCATAGGGGTCGGCGCGCCAGACGCGGTTCTCGCCCAGACGGTTGACCAGACGATCGACCAGCGGAGCCAGGGTCTCGTCGAGACTGGTCCCGGCTTGCGCGTCGAGGCGCTCCTGAGCAGCGGCCAGGGGCTCGACCGCCCAGGCGTGGACGGTGACGACCTCGATGCCGAAGCCGGGATCGACCTTGTCCAACTTGGGGACGATCAGCTTGGTCAGCCGTTTGGCGTCGCGGCCGAGACGGGCCAGGCCCGCGCGGACCGGATAGGCCTGGCCGTCCAGGCGGTGGAACACGACCTCGAAGCGCTTGGCGCCGCGGCCTTCCGCCTCCAGGCGGGCGCAGATCAGGGCCAGGGCGTCGCCGGCCACGCGGGCCAGGTCGTCGGGGGCGCTGATCGGCTCGAAGAAGGCCAGGCGATCGAACCACGGCGTGGCTGGACGGCGGAAAGTCAGGGCCTCGGCGGCCATCCCTAAGGCCTGGTCCAGGCGCAGGGTCGTGGCCAGGCCGAAGCGCTTGGCCAGCTGGGCGCGCGGCAGGGCCAGGAGCTGACCGACGCGGTGCAGGCCCAGGCGCGGCAGCTGGGCTTCGGCGGCGTCCTCCAGGCGCAGGGCCGCGACGGGCAGGCCCTCGATCGCGGCGCGCTGCTGGCCCGGCGCCGCGATGGCCAGGTCGTCGCCATAGCGCGCCAGGGCCCAGGCCGCGCCGGGCGTATCGGCGATCGCCGCGCGGGCGGGCACACCCCAGCGCGCCAGCCGCGCGACGAGATCGACCAGCATGTCGTCCTCGCCGCCCCACAGGTGGTCGGTTCCGCTGATGTCGAGGAACAGGCCGTCGGTCCCGTCGAGCGCCACGGCCGGCGAGAACCGGACGCACCAGTCGCACAGGGCCTCCAGCGCCAGGCGATCGGCGGCGGGGTCGTGGTCGAAGGTCACCAGCGTCGGGACCAGGGCCATGGCGTCGGCGGCCTTCTGATCGACCGACAGGCCCAGGGCGCGGGCGGTGTCATCGACGGCGGCGAGGCGGCGCGTGCCGCCTTCGGTTGCGAGCAGGGCAAAGGGGAGCGGGGCCCCTCCACCGCCGTTCGGCGGTCCCCCTCCCCCAGAGGGGGAGGAGAGCTCAGTCCCGGCCTTACCCGACCAGTCGTACCCCGGGTTCCGTCGGCGCCACGTCGTGATCGGCCAGTTGGGACACCAGACGGAAAGGATGCGGGCCATGGCCGGCCTCCTGTTGTTCCAAGATCCAGGCGCCGGCGCGTCCGCCCCGGCAGCGTTCCAGTTCGACCCGCCAACGCGGCGGGCCAAGGCCGATATCGTCGGCCGGCGGCGGGGTGGGCGTGGGCCCGATCCGCCAGCGGCTGAACGAGGCCGAGCCGGACACCGCCCGCCCCGCGCCCGCCCGACCGCCGTAGGGTCTTCGGTGCAGCACCACCCCGAAGCCGCCGCGCTTCTCGCAGGCCAACTGCAGGCGGCGCCCGGCGGTCAGGTCGGGAGCCTCGGCCTCGCCGACGGCGGCGACGACACCTTGGGTGGACAGGGCGTCCTCCAGCACCGACAGGGTCTCGGCCTCGTCGCGGGTCCGGACCTGGATCAGCCGCTCGGCCGGGAAGCCGAGGCCGAACAGGCCGGGCGCGAACAGGTCGCTGCGCCGCGCCACCCAGACGATCGCGCCGGTCTTCACGAGGGGCCGTAGCAGCAGGCCTACGAAGGCCGCCGGGGCCGCGCTGGTCTCGGCCTCCAGCCCCGCGCCCGTCACCTCGTGCCAGCCGCCCAGCGGCAGGCCGCCGCCCGGGAAACAGCCGTCGATGGCCGGATCGCCGAACGGCAGGACCGGAGTCGGAGTCCGAGTCCCCGCTTCGATCGCGGCGATCCGGCCTCTGAGGGCCGCAAGACGCGCCTCGCGCGATCCGGCCATTCCACACTCCATTGTTCTACTTTTGTTCTGATCTTGTGAAGCGTGAGAGTCAAGCCTTGGAGAGTCGGGCCGGACCGGCCAAAGTGTCTCAAACGGCCGTATGAAGCCTCCTGGGAGCGTCCATGTTCTTCACCCGCGTCCTGATCGCCAACCGTGGCGAGATCGCCGTCCGCATCGCCCGCGCGGCGGCGGAGGCCGGGATCGAAAGCGTGGCGGTCCATGCGGAGGGCGACACCGCACACATCGCCGCCGCCGACCGCGCGGTCGCCCTGCCCGGCGCGGGGGCGAAGGCCTATCTCGACATCGCCGCGATCGTGGCGACGGCCAAGGCGCAGGGCTGCGACGCCCTGCATCCCGGCTATGGCTTCCTGTCGGAGAACCCCGCCCTGGCGCGGGCCTGCGCCGAAGCCGGGATCGTGTTCGTGGGCCCGTCGGCGGAGCATCTGGAGATTTTCGGCGACAAGGCCCGCGCGCGAGAATTGGCCGCTGAACGCGGCGCGCCATTGATCCCCGGCACGGGCGCGATCTCGCTGGACGAAGCGCGGGCATTCCAAGCCGAACACGGCGCAATCATGCTGAAGGCCCGAGCCGGTGGCGGTGGACGTGGGATGCGGGGGGTGCGCGACGCGGCCGAGCTGGACGCCGCCTTCGCCGCCTGCGCGCGCGAGGCCGAGGCCGCGTTTGGCGACGGCGGGCTCTATGCCGAGAAGCTCATCGAACACGCGCGGCATATCGAGGTGCAGATCGTCGGCGACGGCGCGCGGGTGCTGGCCATCGGCGACCGCGACTGCTCGCTGCAACGGCGGAACCAGAAGCTGGTCGAGATCGCGCCGGCGGCCCTGCCCGAGGCGCTGCGGGCCGAACTCTGGAAATACGCCGAGGCGCTGTGCGCGGGCTATCGCGGCCTGGCCACCGTCGAGTTCCTGGTCGAGGGCGACGCCGCCTACTTCCTGGAGGTCAATCCGCGCCTGCAGGTCGAGCATACGGTGACCGAGGAGGTCACGGGCCTGGACCTGGTGCGGCTGCAGTTTGACCTGGCGGCGGGCAAGCCTTTGGACCTGGACGTCCCGCCAGCCTTCGGCGTGGCGATCCAGGCGCGGGTCAATGCCGAGACCCTGACGGCCGACGGTCAGGTGAAGCCGTCCAGCGGGACGATCGGCGCCTGGAGCCCGCCGGGCGGTCCGGGGGTGCGGGTCGATGCGGGGGTCTCGGCCGGGACGGTGGTCGGCGCGGCCTATGACAGCCTGCTGGCCAAGGTCATCACGCGTGGACGGACGTTCGCGGACGCCTCGGCGCGGCTGGATCGGGCGCTGGCGGAGTTCCAAATCACGGGCGTGGCGACCACCGCGCCGCTGGTGCGGGCAATCCTGGCGGCCGTGCCTGAAACACCGACCACTCGGTTCATCGAGGAGCACGCGGCCGAGCTGGTGACCGGCCTGCCAACGCAGGACGTCCAAGCCTTCGAGACCCTCGACGGCTCGGTCGCTGTCACCGCACCGCTCTCAGCCACGGTCGGCTCGATCAGCATCAGTGAAGGCGACCTCGTCCGGCCCGGTCAGGCCCTAGCGGTGCTCGAGGCCATGAAGATGGAGCACTTGGTCTGCGCGACCTCCGGCGGACGGGTGCTGAAGATCGCCGCCGCGCCGGGCGCCACCGTCGCCGAGGGCCAGCCGCTGGTGTTCCTGGAGCCGATGGAGGTCGCCGGCGGCGAGGCCGTCGAAGCGGTCGCCGAGGACCTCGACACGATCCGCCCCGACCTCGCCGAGGTCATCGCCCGCCACTGTTACACGCTCGACGAGGCCCGCCCCGACGCCGTCGCCAAGCGCCGCAAGACCGGCCATCGCACGGCGCGGGAGAACATCGACGACCTGGTCGATCCCGGCAGCTTCCTGGAATACGGCGCCCTGGCCATCGCGGCCCAGAAACGGCGGCGCTCGGTCGAGGACCTGATCGTCAGCACCCCGGCCGACGGGCTGATCACCGGGATCGGCAGCGTCAACGGCGGCCTCTTCCCGCCCGACAAGGCGCGGACGGCGGCCCTGGCCTACGACTTCACGGTGCTGGCCGGCACGCAGGGGGCGATGAACCATCGCAAGTCCGACCGGCTGATGAGCGTGATCGCCGACCAGCGCCTGCCCGTCGTGTGGTTCGCCGAGGGCGGCGGCGGGCGGCCGGGCGACACCGACACCACGGCGGTGGCGGGGCTGGACGTGCCGACGTTCAGGAGCTTCGCCCAGCTGTCGGGCCTGGTCCCCAAGATCGCCATCGTCGCCGGCCGCTGCTTCGCCGGCAACGCCGCCATCGCGGGGCTGTCGGAGATCATCATCGCTACCCAGGACAGCAATCTCGGCATGGGCGGTCCGGCGATGATCGAGGGCGGGGGCCTGGGTGTCTTCAAGCCCGAAGAGATCGGGCCCTCGGCGCATCAGTGGGCCAACGGTGTCATCGACATCCTGGCCGAAGACGAGGCCCATGCCACCCGGCTGGCCAAGCAGGCGCTGTCCTACTTCCAGGGGGCTCTGGTGTCGTGGACCGCACCGGACCAGCGGCGGCTACGCAATGCGATCCCCGAGAACCGCCTGCGGGTCTATGACGTCCGCGCGTTGATCGCCGGGCTCGTGGACGAGGGCGCGTTCCTGGAGCTGCGCGGCGGTTTCGCGGCGGGGATGGTCACAGGCCTGATCCGGATCGAGGGCCGGCCGATGGGGCTGATCGCCAATGACCCGCGCCATCTCGGCGGAGCCATCGACTGCGACGGAGCCGAGAAGGCCGCGCGATTCCTGCAGCTGTGCGACGCCTTCGCCCTGCCGGTGCTCTCCCTGTGCGACACCCCCGGCTTCATGGTCGGTCCGGACAGCGAGGACGCCGCCGCCGTGCGCCGGGTCAGTCGCCAGTTCATCGCCGGGGCCAAGCTGCGCAGTCCGCTGTTCACCGTGGTCACCCGCAAGGGCTACGGCCTGGGCGCCCAGGCCATGGCGGGCGGGAGCTTCCATTCGCCGGCCTTCATCGCCGCCTGGCCGACCGGCGAGTTCGGCGGCATGGGGCTGGAGGGCGCCGTCAAGCTGGGCTACCGCAAGGAGCTTGAAGCCGAGACCGATCCGATGAAGCAGAAGGCGCTCTACGACCAGCTGGTGGCCCGACTCTACGCGGCCGGCAAGGCGACCAGCATGGCCGCCGCCCTGGAGATCGACGCGGTCATCGACCCGGCCGACACCCGGCGCTGGATCGTCGGCGGGATGGACGCCGCGGCGGGGATGAGCAAGCCGTGGAGCGTGCGGGTGGACAGCTGGTGAAGCGACTGACGCGCGACGAGCTGCCGATCGACACCGAGACCCTCGCCCGCTTCCTGATCGGCAAGGTCGTGGCGCGCGAGACGCCGGACGGCATGATCAGCGGCCGGATCGTCGAGACCGAGGCCTACATCATCGGCGACGCGGCCAGCCACACCTTCAAGGGCATGACGCCCCGCACGCGGCCGATGTTCCTGGAGCGCGGCCACGCCTACATCTATCTGAACTATGGCGTGTCCTGGATGCTGAACGTCTCCAGCGAGGTCGAGGGGATCGGGGCCGGCGTGCTGGTCCGGGCGCTGGAGCCGCTGGAGGGGATCGCGCTGATGCAGGCTCATCGCCGGACCGACAAGCTGCGCGACCTGGCGCGAGGTCCCGGGCGATTGACCCAGGCGCTTCAGATCGGCCCCTGGGCCGACGGCCTCGATCTCTGCGCGGAAGGCCCGCTGTGGCTGGGCCACGACGACCATGAGCCGGCCGACATCGGCGTGGGCGTGCGCATCGGCATCACCAAGGACGCGGACCGGCCGCTGCGGTTCTATCTGCGGGGCAGTCCGTTTCTCAGCGGCACGCGGGCGCTCAATGCCTAAGCCCCTGCCCGACATCGTCGCGCCCGGCCTGTCGGTGGTGTTCTGCGGCCTGAACCCCGGACTGTCGGCAGCCGCCGAGGGCCATCACTTCGTCGGGCGCAGCAACCGGTTCTGGCGCGTGCTGCATCTCTCCGGCTTCACGCCGCATCTGGTCGCCGCCGAGAACGACGCCAGCCTGTTGGACTACGGCCTGGGGATCACCAGCGTGGTCGAGCGGCCCACCGCCGGCGTCGATGATCTGGCCCGCGCGGAGTTCATCGAGGCCGCCGCTGGGTTCGAGGCCTGGGTCCTTCAGTGGAAGCCCACCTGTCTCGCCTTCCTCGGCAAGGCCGCCTACGGCGCGATGATCGGCCGACGTGAGGTCGCCTGGGGTCGGCAGGCCGAGCCCTTCGCCGGCGCAATCGCCTGGGTGCTGCCCAACCCCAGCGGCCGCAACCTCGCCTTCAGCCAGGACGCCCTCGTGGCGGCCTATCGTGAACTTCGCCTGGAGATCTCGCCATGACCGAAGTCCAAGTCGAAACCGACGGGCCCGTCTGGACCGTGACGATCAACCGCCCGGACAAACGCAACGCGGTCGATCCCGAGACCGCCCTGCAACTGCGCGCGGCGTTCGACGCTTTCGAGGCCGACGCGGTCGCCGCCGTGGCCATCCTGACCGGGGCCGGCGGAACCTTCTGCGCCGGCTTCGACCTCAATGTCGCCGCCACCGGCGAAGGCGAGCGCTACGACCCGGAAGGCGAAGGCCCGATGGGGCCGACACGGCGGCTGCTCTCCAAGCCGGTGATCGCCGCCGTCGAGGGCTATGCGGTGGCCGGCGGGCTGGAGCTGGCTTTGTGGTGCGACCTGCGGGTGGCGGCCGAAGACGCGACCTTCGGGGTGTTCTGCCGGCGCTGGGGCGTGCCGCTGATCGACGGCGGCACGGTGCGCCTGCCCCGGATCGTCGGCCAGGGCCGGGCGCTGGACATGATCCTGACGGGACGCGCGGTCGGCGCAGCCGAGGCGCTGTCGTGGGGTCTGGCCGATCGGGTGACGCCGAAGGGCGAGGCCTTGGCCAAGGCCCGCGAACTGGCCCGGCAGATCGCCGCCTTCCCGCAACTGTGCCTGCGCGCCGACCGCGCCTCGGCCTTCGCCCAGTGGGATGTCGATCTCGTTGAAGCGCTGAAGGTCGAGGGCCGTGGCGGGATCGAGCCGCTCCGCCAGGAAGCCCGGGCCGGCGCGGCGCGGTTCAAGGATGGCGCGGGACGTGGCGGCCAACCTGCCTGAAACTAACCGGCCTGACGCCCATCCAGCCATTTGCGGACGATGATCGGCCCGAAGAAGAAGCCGATGCCGCAGGTGTCGGCGACCACGTCGAACACGTCGGCGTCACGGCCGATGATCGGCAGGCCCTGCAGGATCTCGATCGCCACGCCGAAGCCCAGCAGCACCACCGCGATCTTCCAGAACCGGCTCTTGGGCAGCGCCACCGCCGCCAGGAAGGTCAGGCCATAGAAGACGATGAAGTGTTTGGCCTTGTCCCACGGGATCAGGCCAGCGGTGTCGTCCCCCGGCGCCAGGGCGGCATAGAGCGTGAACGCCACGGCGGCGAGGAAGACCGCCAAGCCCAGGCGGTGGATCTTGCGGGGAATGAGCAGGGACATGCGGTCCTGACATGAAGAAGGGGAGCGCCAGCGGGCCGGCAGCTCCCCTTACACACATCGAATGACGGCGTCTTCCAGGCGAAGACGTCGCTTTCCTTAGAACGTCAGCGCGCGCGCTTCCTTCACGTGCGGCAGGGCCTGGATCTTGGCCAGCAGGTCGGCGGCCGGGGCCTGGTCGACGCCGACCAGGGCGATGGCGTCCGCGTCGGCTGAGAGGCGGCCCAGGTTGAAGGTGGCGATGTTGACGCCCGCCTCGCCCAGCAGCATGCCCAGCGCGCCGATGAAGCCCGGCTTGTCCAGGTTGTTGATGTAGAGCATGGCCGGCGAGAAGGCCGCGTCCAGCTCCATGCCCTTGACCTCGACCACGCGCGGGGCGCCGGCGATCACCGTGCCGGCGAAGCTGCGCTTGCCCTTCTCGGTGGTGATGGTCACGCGCATCAGGCTGTCATAGGTGGGGCTGACTTCCTGGCGGCTTTCCGAGACGGTGATGCCGCGTTCCTTGGCGATGGCCGGAGCGGAGACCATGTTGATCTCGGCCAGCATCGGCTTCAGCACGCCGGCCAGGGCGGCCGAGGTCATCGGCTTGACGTTCAGGTTCGAGACTTCACCCTCGAAGGCGATGTCGATGGCGGTGATGCCGAAGTCGACCATCTGGCCGGCCAGGGCGCCGATCTTCTCGGCCAGAGCCACGAACGGCTTCAGCTTCGGGGCTTCTTCGGCCGTGATCGACGGGCTGTTGAGGGCGTTGGTGACGGCGCCGGTCAGCAGATAGTCGCTAACCTGCTCGGCGACCTGCAGGGCCACGTTCTCTTGGGCTTCCGAGGTGCTGGCGCCCAGGTGCGGGGTGGCCACGACCTTGTCCGAACCGAACAGCGGGTTCTCCTTGGCCGGCTCGGTGACGAAGACGTCGAAGCCGGCGCCGCCGACATGGCCGCTGTCGAGCAGGGCGCGCAGGGCGGTTTCATCGACCAGGCCGCCACGGGCGCAGTTGACGATCAGCACGCC
Source organism: Caulobacter sp. GW456-12-1-14-TSB4 (assembly GCF_059424195.1). NCBI lineage: Bacteria > Pseudomonadati > Pseudomonadota > Alphaproteobacteria > Caulobacterales > Caulobacteraceae > Caulobacter > Caulobacter sp. GW456-12-1-14-TSB4. Next base: position 61,848 of record NZ_JBWKZF010000016.1, on the reverse strand, counting down.
CTTCTTGGTCTTGGCCAGGTTCTCGGCCGACAGGATGTTGCGGGTCTTGTCGGTCAGCGGCGTGTGCAGGGTGATGACGTCGGCGCGGGCCAGCAGGTCTTCCAGCTCGACCTTCTCGACGCCCATCTCGACGGCGCGCTCGGGGCTCAGGAAGGGGTCGTAGGCGACGACCTTCATCTTCAGGCCCAGAGCGCGGTCGGCGACGATCGAGCCGATGTTGCCGGCGCCGATCAGGCCCAGGGTCTTAGCGTACAGCTCCACGCCCATGAAGCGGTTCTTCTCCCACTTGCCGGCCTGGGTCGAGACGTCGGCGGCGGGGATCTGGCGGGCCAGGGCGAACATCATGGCGATGGCGTGCTCGGCCGTGGTGATCGAGTTGCCGAAGGGCGTGTTCATCACGACGATGCCCTTGGCCGTGGCGGCCGGGATATCGACATTGTCGACGCCGATGCCGGCGCGGGCGATGACGCGCAGGCGGTGGGCGGCGGCGATGACGTCCTTGTCGAGCTTGGCGCCCGAGCGGATGGCGACGCCGTCATAGTCGCCGATCACGGCGATCAGTTCGTCTTTCGACAGACCGACCTTGATGTCGAAGTCGACGCCGCGGTTCTTGAAGATGTCGACGGCGGCGGGGCTGAGCTTGTCGGCGATGAGGACGCGAGGAGCGGTCATGGAGGTGTTCCTTGAGGTCGGGTGGCGGCGGTCAGGCCGCGATGTCTGTCGAAAAATCCGCGAGGCTCAGCGAAGCCATCGCAGCATGTGGGGAAAGGGTTCGACCCCGCGCTCGGCGGCCAGGGGCGGTTGGAGGGTCAGGCCGTAATACTGCAGCAGCGGCGTGCCGACATTGGCGCCGGTCCGGAAGGCCTCGATCAGGCTCTCCGCACCGCCTTTGTAGCCGGCGTCGTGGAAGACCACGGCCGGCTCCAGACCCAGATGGGTCAGGGCGGCCCATGACCAGGCCAGGGCGGCCATCTCGTCACCAACGTCGGGCGCGAGCCGTTCGGCCTTGCGGGCGTCGGGCTCGGTGACGGCGATGTGGCCGGCCTCGTGCAGGATGTCGCCGGGGTGGGCGAGCCGCTCCTCGTCGATCACGATCCCGCCGAACCGGATATCCAGTCCGGGCAGGACGGTGTCGTCGGGAAGCTCGCCCTTGGCCACATCGATGCCGAGACCGACGACGAAGTCGGCCAGCCGCTGCGTCATGGGATCGGCGAACACCGGCGTCAGGCCGGTTGTGACGCCGCGGCCTTGGTTTCAGCGAACGCCCAGTCGAGCCACGGCGTCAGGGCTTCCAGGTCGGAAGCCTCGACGGTGGCGCCGCACCAGATGCGCAGGCCGGCCGGGGCGTCGCGATAGCCGCCGATGTCGAGGGCCGCGCCCTCCTTCTCGAGCAGGCTGGCCAGCTTCTTGGCGAAGTCGGCTTGCGCGTCTTCCGGCAGGGCGGCGATCGTGGGATCGACGACCTTCAGGCACACCGAGGTATTGGAGCGGATGTCCGGCGTGGCGGCCAGGAAGTCGACCCAGTCGGTCTTGGCGACCCAGTCGGCCAGCACGGTCAGGTTCTGGTCGGCGCGGGCCTGCATGCCCTGCAGGCCGCCGATCGAGGCGCCCCACTTCAGGGCGTCGAGAGCATCTTCGACGCAAAGCATGGACGGGGTGTTGATCGTCGCGCCTTCGAAGATGTCGAGGCTGACTTTGCCGCCCTTGGTCAGGCGGAACAGCTTCGGCATCGGCCAGGCCGGCGTGTAGCTTTCCAGACGGGCCACGGCGCGCGGCGACAGGATCAGGATCCCGTGGGCGCCTTCGCCGCCGAGGGCCTTCTGCCAGGAGAAGGTCACGACATCCAGTTTCGTCCAGTCCAGGTCCTGGGCGAAGGCGGCGCTGGTGGCGTCGCAGATGGTGATGCCTTCACGGTCGGCCGAGATGAAGTCGGCGTTGGGTACGCGCACGCCCGAGGTCGTGCCGTTCCAGGTGAAGACGAGGTCCTTGGCCGGATCGACCTTCGAGGTGTCGGGCAGCTCGCCGTACGGAGCGCTCAGCACTTCCACGTCGGGCAGCTTCAGTTGCTTGGTGACGTCCGTGACCCAGTCCTTGCCGAACGACTCGAAGGCCATCAGCTGCACGGGGCGAGCGCCGAGCATCGACCACAGGGCCATCTCGACGGCGCCGGTGTCCGAACCGGCGACGATGCCGATCAGGAAGTCGGCCGGCACTTCCAGCACTTCGCGCGTCTGGTCGATGGCGGCCTTCAGGCGCGCCTTGCCCAGCTTCGAGCGGTGCGAACGGCCGAGGACGGCGTTTCTGAGATTTTCGGGGGTCCAGCCAGGGCGCTTGGCGCAGGGGCCGGAAGAGAACTCGGGGCGAGCCGGGCGGATCGCCGGCTTGGCGAGGGTCGTGGTCATAGCGATGTCTCCCATCCTTACAGATGGACTGCACCCCGTTGGGGGGGTGTGGCCCGCCGGCGAAGAACCGCGTTTCGCGCCGGATTGCAAGGGGAGATTTTTGCCAGGACCGTGACGTTTCGTCCGGTCGCGGCAATTATTTTGCGGCGCGGGCGCGCTTGCGCCAGGCCATGCCCACCCCGGCCAGCACGCAGATCAGCACGCCCAGGCTCACCAGGTTGTTCACCAGGACGTAGAGGCCGTCATAGCGCCTGCCCACCACGATGTAATAGGCGTGAAGGCTGAACTGCACGCCTTGCAACAGCACCGCCACGCCCAGCCAGCGCGTGGCGTGGCGCAGCGCCAGCAGCAGCAGACCGAGCGCCAACAGGCCGTCCAGCGCCAGATACAGACCTTGGACGAACTTGCCGCCGTGGACGAGATTCACCAGGACGACGACGGTGAAGGCCGCCAGCACCATGGCCGCGCAACTGCGCTCAGCCCGCCCGCCCCAGCGCCACGCGCCAAGGCAGACTGCCGCAAGCAGCAGCCAATTGAGCCAGAATAACAGTTGCTGATACGCAAACATGGTTTGGGCCTCTAACCCAGATTAGAGGCCCAAAGATATTAAACTATTGCAATGTATTTTTGCCGAAACCTCAGACGGCTTCGCGCAGGCCGGTCAAACGGCCTTCGGCCGGCGGCTTCATGTCGCCGATCATGCGCGTGCGGATACCGACTCGCAGACGGGTCTCGTCCAGTTCGGCGTGAGCATCGACAACCGCCGTGCGCGCCGCGACCAGAGCCTGGAAGGCTTCGGCGAACTTGGCGGTGACGCCGTGCCCGACCGTGGCCGACAGACCCAGATCCTTACGAGCCTGGACCAGCTCGTTCATCATTTCAGCGACTTCCACCATCGCGGCGTCCACCGCCGCTTCGGTTGCGTACAGCTTGTTGGCCACACGTTGAGCTACGAAAACCTTTTCCACGCCCGCCTCCTTAACGAAACACTAAGAAGAATGGTAAATAGATTGTTAAAGCAAAAGCAATCGGGAAATGCGCCTTAGCGTTGTTTTGTCGCGCTACTCCCCCTGCCCTTCGTTCGCCTTGGAAGCGAACCGTTAGGAACCTTGCGGCACACTGTCGCAAGCTGAATGAATACCTGGACGTGGGATGAACGACGACCGCAACCTTAGCGGGTCAACACACGCACCGTTGCAGGCGCGCATCGCCGGCGTGGCTCTGGCCACGACCGTGCTGGCGCTGGTCGCGGCATGCCTGTGCTTCATGCTGCAGCAGTGGAGCGTGGCGCGGCAGGAAGCGCGCGCCAATCACGAGATCCTGGCCCAGATGGCCGCCGCCGGCGCCGCCGCGCCTCTGGCCGATCACAACATGGTCGGCGTCTATCGCGCCCTGGAAGCCGTCGCCAAGGCCCCCAGCGTGGCGGGCGTGCGCATCCTCGACCCCAAGGGCCGCATCGTCGCCCAGCTGGGCGCGTCCGCCCCGGCCGACACCGACACCCTGTCGCGCCCGATCAAGCTGTCCTCGCAGAATATCGGCACCCTGGTGCTGCTGGCCGAACATCCGGGCCTGGGCCAGACCCTGGCCCGCGACCTCGCCTTGACCGGCGCCCTGTTCTTCGGCGCGGCGGGCCTGGCGATTCTGCTGGCCAACAGCCTGGCGCGCCGCCTGGCCCGACCGATGGAGCGCCTGTCGGAAGCCATGCACGAGACCGCCGTCGGCGGCCGCTTCAAGGCCGTGGAGCAGACCTCCGACGACGACGTCTTCCAAAGCCTGACCGACAGCTTCAACCACCTGGTCGGCCGCCTGGAGGCCAATGACCACGACCTGCGCGGCGCCATGGCCGAACTGGTCAAGGCGCGCGACGACGCCAACGCCGCCAACGTCCTGAAATCGCACTTCCTGGCCAATATGAGCCACGAAATCCGCACGCCCCTGAACGGCGTGCTGGCCATGGCCGAGGTCATGGCCATGGACAAGCTGAGCCCCACCCAGCACGAGCGCCTGAAGGTGATCCGCGAGTCGGGCGCGGTGCTGCTCAGCGTGCTCAACGACGTGCTCGACCTCTCCAAGATCGAGGCCGGCCGCCTGGAGATCACCGACCGCCCGTTCGACATCGCCCAGCTGGCCCAGTCGATCCGCGAGACCTACGCCCAGCAGGCCCGCGACAAGGGCCTGGCCTTCGAGGTCGCCGTCGCGCCGGAAGCCCAAGGCCTGTGGCGCGGCGACGCCGACCGCCTGCGCCAGATCCTGGGCAACCTGATCGCCAACGCCCTGAAGTTCACCCTGGAGGGCGCGGTCGCCGTGCGCTTCGCCTCGGCCGAGGACGGCTCGGGCCTGCGCATCGACGTGGCCGACACCGGCATCGGCATCTCGCCCGAGATTCTGCCGCGCCTGTTCGACAAGTTCGTCCAGGCCGACAGCTCGACTACCCGCCGCTTCGGCGGTTCGGGCCTGGGCCTGGCCATCTGCCGCGAGCTGGCCGTGCTGATGGACGGCTCGATCAAGGTCCAGAGCCGCGAAGGCCGCGGCTCGACCTTCACCGTCCTGTTGTCGCTGCCGCGCGAGGAGGCGATCGTCGACGTCCACTATATCGACGACGACCACGCCCCCGCGCCCGAGGCCGAGACCCCGGCCGAAACCGCGCCGGTCGAGGCCGTCCGCCTGCGCGTGCTGGCCGCCGACGACAACCCGACCAACCAGAAGGTCGTCGCCGCCGTCCTGGCCCCGCTGAACGCCGAGGTCACCCTGGTCGCCGACGGCCAGGCCTGCGTCGAGGCCTGGCGGGCCGGGACCTTCGACATCGTGCTGATGGACATCCACATGCCCGTCCTGGACGGCGTCGAGGCCTCCCGCGCCATCCGCGCTCTGGAGGTCGAGGAAGGCCGCGTCCGCACCCCGATCATCGCCGTCACCGCCAACGCCCTGGCCCACCAGGTCGAGGACTACCTGGCCGCCGGCATGGACGGCCACGTGGCCAAGCCGATCGAAGTGACCAAGCTCTACGCGGCGATCGAAGCGGCCATGAGCGCCGCGCGCTTGGCGCAGGCGGCCTGACAGGGGCGTCGCGCGAAAGCGCGGTGTCCCGCGCGGACCTGAGCGGCGGCTTTCGCCCCGTTGCGGACATCACGGTATTCCGCAATGCTTGGCGAGTTCATTAGGCCATATCCGCCATGCGTGTGTCGCGCCCTGTCTTGATCATCGGGCTAATCATAGCCTCGCCGCTAATATTGGTGGCGGCCGCACTTCCAGTGATCGCAATCGCGATGATCTTTCTTGAGGTCTGGGTTGGATCAAGCACCAAAGTCTATTCTGTCGCGCGATCACCAGATGGTCGTCACGAGGCGCGCGTTGAGTTTAGCGATTGTGGTGCGGCTTGCTCGTTCAGTCGTGACGTTATGGTGAGACGCGTTGGCGTTCCATTTTCAGACTGCATGGCGTTTACAGTGCATGGCGAATGGCCGCTTTCTCTCAAGTGGGCGGACAACGCGCACCTTGTGATTGGCGATCCCGCTCCTAAAAGCGAGCGGCGCTCAAAAGCTGAAAGCTGTGGAGCCGTGACCATCGGGCTTCGGCCCAGCGCTTGAGGGCCACACGCCACCCTGCTCCCCCTCTGAGAAGTCCGTTTCCAGGATCAACGGCACACGGCCGACCGGAATGTCGGGAGATGAACAGAACATAACGAGCGGCTCAGAACCGCTTCAGGCTGGACATGTTTCTCTTAGCTCAACGTCGCTTCCCACTTCCCCCCACGGGGAGCGACGGGACAGTTTCAGAGAGGAACCGAACCAATGAAAAAGATCCTGATCTCGATCGCCGCGGTCTCGGCCCTGTCGGCCGCCGCCGTTCCCGCCATCGCCTCGGCCCAGTCGATCAACGACCGTCAGGCCATGCTCGACCGCCGTATCGACATGGGCGTGCGCAATGGCTCGCTGACCCGCGGTGAAGCCTATCGTCTGCGCGCCGAGCTGCGCGACACCGAGCGCCTGGAGCGCCAGTATCGTCGCGGCGGCCTGAGCGGCTGGGAACGCGCTGATCTGGATCGTCGCTTCGACCGCATCAGCGCCCAGGTCCGCTACGAGCGCCACGACCGTGACTACGGCTACGGCCACGGCCACGGCCCGCGTCGCTAGGACCTAGGGGCTGCCTTAAGCCGGCTCCACCCGGAGCCGGCTCTCCACCACCGTGAAGCCGCGGCCGCGCAACAGAACGCGCGCGCCGCGGCTTTCGCATTCCAGGTCCCCGCCTCGGCCGGGATAGGCCTGGTGGAACTTCAGCGGGCTCGCGCCCAGCTTGGCTTCGTAGAGGGGCGTCAGGATGCAGTGGGCCGAACCGGTGGTAGGGTCCTCGGGAATGCCGAAGCCCGGCGCGAAGAAGCGGCTGACCACGGCGTAGGGCTGGCCGGGATCGGCGGTGGCGACGACCACCGTCTGGCCGGGGCCGCCGGTGGCCTCGCCCTCGATCTTCTTGATGGCGGTGAGATCAGGCTTCAGGCTCCGCACCGTCGCCTCGCTGTCCATCACCGCGATGAGGTAGGCGCCGGCCCAGACCTCGACGGGCTGCGCGCCCAGGGCCTCGGCCAGGCCCTCAGGGACCTCGGTGCGACGCGGCGGATCGGCCGGGAAGTCCATCTCCAGCCCGTCGCCGGTGCGCTTGACCGTCAGCGGGCCCGACAGGGTGTCGAAGGTCAGCAGCGGGACGTCGACACCGAGCTCCTCGAACAGGGTGTGCGCCGCCGCCAGGGTGGCGTGGCCACACAGCGGGGCCTCCAGCGCCGGCGTGAACCAACGCAGGCCGTAGCGGGCCGGGTCGGCGGTCTTCAGCAGATAGGCGGTTTCAGCCTGGTTGTTCTCGGCCGCCAGGGCCTGCATCCAGTCGGCCGAGGGCCAGGCGTCAAAGGGCTCGACCACGCAGGCCGGATTGCCCTTGAACGGGCCGCTGGCGAAGGCGTCGATGGTCCACTGGCGCATAGCGATCTCCGAAGCTGGACATCGCTGTTATGCGCGGCGGAAGCCGGCCGCAAAGGCTTTATTGTCCCGATGACAATGATCCTCCCCCTCTGGGGGAGGTGGCCCAAAGGGCCGGAGGGGGCAGCGCGGCCTATGCCCAGATGGCCCCCTCAGTCGCTCCGCGACAGCTCCCCCAGCGGGGGAGCAGCCTTCTCTATCAGCCTTCGATGCTGATCTCCGGCCACCGCGCCTTGGCCGAGCCCGTGGTCCGGGCCCAGCCGCCCGCGCCCTTGACCCGCAGCGGGTTGGGCCGCAGGCGCATGGCGAAGAGGTCCTCCAGCCCGAACGGGGCCCAGACGCGCAGGCTGTCGTCGGCCTCCAGCCGCACCCCGACGCAGAAGGCCGTGGCCACGAAGCGCTTCAGGGCCGCGGCGCTGTCCTCCAGAGGCGGATAGGGCTCGTCGGCGCCGAACTTCTGCTCGAACCACAGGTGCACGCGGGCCTGATTGCGGACCTCGACTAGGTCACGCAGCGGCGGCTCGAACGCGGCGGCGACGCGCTTGATGAAGACGTCCTCGGCTTCGTAGCTGGTGTCGCTGTCGTCGTGATAGGCGACGTCATAGTCCTTGATGCCATAGGCCAGGTCGCGCCCCGTCAGGGCGTTCCACACCGGCTGATAGATCGCACCGGAGAAGATCATCCAGTCGGGCAGGTCGAGCTCGCGGACGGTCTCCAGCACCTGCCAGGTCGTAGGCGTGGCGCGGACGATCTCGCGCAGGCGGTCTTCCAGGGTCGGGTTCATTTGCGCAGCGTCCAGCCGTGGTCCAGAGGGCCGTGGCCAGCGCCGAAACCCGGCGCGCGCAGCATGGCTTCGTGGACGTAGTTCCAGGCACGGGCGACGGCTTCGTTCAGCGACAGCCCTTGGGCCAGGCCGGCGGCGCAGGCCGAAGCCAGGGTGCAGCCGGTGCCGTGGGTGTGGCGGGTGTCGATCCGCTCGCCCTCGAAGGTGGTTTCGCCGTCAGGGGTCATCAACACATCGACGACACGCTCGCCCTCGACATGGCCGCCCTTCATCAGGACGGCCTTGGCGCCCATGGCTAGCAAGGCCTCGCCAGCCCGGCGCAGGTCGTCGGTGGTCTCGACGGTCAGGCCCGTCAGGGCGGCCGCCTCGGGCGCGTTGGGGGTCAGCAGCGCCGCGCGGGGGATCATCAGGGTCTTCACCGCGCCGATGGCCGCCTCGGCCAGCAGCGGCGCGCCGCCCTTGGCGATCATCACCGGGTCCACGACCACCGGGACCTTGCCCGCGTGATCGATGGCGGCGGCCACGGTCTCGACGACGCCGACGTCGCCCAACATGCCGGTCTTGATCGCGTCGGCGCCGATATCGTCCAGCACCGCGCGGGCCTGAGCCGCGATCACGTCCAGCGGGATCGGATGGACGCCCGTGACGCCCAGCGTGTTCTGCACCGTCACGGCGGTGATGGCGGTGGCCGCGTAGCCGCCCAGGGCGGTGATGGTCTTGATGTCGGCCTGGATCCCCGCGCCGCCGCCGGAATCCGACCCGGCGATGACGAGGACGCGGCCCCTGAAAGCGTTGGGATGAGCGTCTGACATCCCCGCTGTTTAGGCGGGATTCGGGAGGTCCGCTACGCCGCCTGCAGCGCGTGCTGCCAGGCCCCCGCCAGGGCGCTCGGCCGGATCGGCTTCTGCACCACGACACCGTCGTCCTGCCCGGCCAGAGCCTTGGCGTGGCCGGTGACATAGACGACCGGGATCGGCCCCAGGTGGGCCATGATCATCTTCACGGCCTCGACCCCGGTGCCGTCGACGATCCGGTAATCGGCGGTAATCAGATCCGGTTTGCGCTTCAGGGCGCAGTCCAGCGCCTCCAGCGGGCTGTCGGCGATGGCGATGCTGGTGAACCCCTGCTCCTTGAGCAGCGCTTCGATTTCCAGCGCGATCAGGATCTCGTCTTCGATAATCAAGGCATGTCGCGGGCGCATCTTGCGGGTGCTTTCGATAGGCCGTCCCCAGATATTTAAGCGCGGTGATTCCCCAACCCGCAAGCGAGACCGGGCGTCGCAATCAACCCAGACTCGCGCGCGGACGCACCTAACCCCTATGCGGTAAGGGGTTCCCTGGTCGGACTTCAAATAGCTTTGATCGCTGCCTGCACATCCAGGGCTTGCACGGTCTCGCGCACGTCGTGGACCCGCACCGCCGCCACGCCCGCCGCCGCGCCGTGGAGATGCGCCGCCAGCGAACCGCCCAGGCGGTCGATGGCCTCGCCGGCCGACGGATCGATCCCGGCGATGAAGCGCTTGCGGCTGGCCCCCAGCAGGATCGGATAGCCTAGGGCCACAAAGCGCGGCAGGGCCTTCAGCAGAGCCAGGTTGTGCTCGACCGTCTTGCCAAAGCCGATGCCGGGATCCAGCCAGATCTTCTCCTTGGCCACCCCGGCGGCCATGGCCGTGAAGGCCCGGGCCAGCAGGAAGGCCTCGACCTCGGCGACCACGTCGCCGTAGCGCGGGTCGTCCTGCATGGTCCCCGGCTGCCCCAGCATGTGCATCAGCACGACCTCGCAGCCCAGTTCGGCGGCGACCTCGGGAGCGTCGTGCGAGAAGCGGAGGGCGGCCACGTCGTTCCAGATCGTCGCCCCGGCCTTGATCGCCGCGCGGGCGACGCCGGGCTTCATGGTGTCGATCGAGATCGGGATGTCGCTGGCCGCGCGGATCGCCTCGATGATCGGGACCACGCGCAGGATCTCGTCGAACTCCGAGACCGGCGCCGCGCCCGGGCGGGTGCTCTCGCCGCCGATGTCGAGGATGTCGGCGCCCTGGGCGATCAGCCGCCGCGCGTGCTCGATGCCGGCGGTGGCGCCGAGGTACTTGCCGCCGTCGGAGAAGCTGTCGGGCGTGACATTGACGATCCCCATGATGCGGGGACGAAGCGTAGAAGCCATGGCGAGGTTCTACGCCTCGCGCAGCATCCGGTCGACCCGGGCGGCCAGGTCGCTGACGGCGAAGGGCTTGGTCAGCACCTCCATGCCGTGCTCGATATGGCCGTGGTTCAGCACCGCGTTCTCGGCATAGCCGGTGATGAAGAGGACCTTCAGCTCGGGCCGCAGGGCGCGGGCTCCGTCGGCGACCTGGCGGCCGTTCAAGCCGCCTGGCAGGCCGACATCGGTGATCAGCAGATCGATCTTGGCGTTGGTCTGCAGGATGCGCAGGCCCGTCGCGCCGTCGCCGGCCTCCAGGCAGGCATAGCCCAGCTCGGCCAACGCATCGACGACCAGCATCCGCACGGTCGGCTCGTCATCGACCACCAGCACGGTCTGGCCGGCCGGCGCCGCCGGCGCGCCCACCACGGGTTCGGGGGCGACCTCGCCCTCCTCCGCGCCCAAGTGGCGCGGCAGGTAGAGGCAGACCATCGTCCCGGCGCCCACCTCGGAATAGATCCGCACGTGGCCGTTCGACTGGCGGGCGAAGCCGTAGACCATCGACAGGCCAAGACCCGTGCCCTGGCCGATCGGCTTGGTGGTGAAGAACGGGTCGAACACCCGCTCCAGCGTCGCCTTGTCGATGCCCGTGCCAGTGTCGCTGACGCAGACCGAGACGTACTGACCCGGCTCCAGCCCGTGCTCGCGGGCGGTGCGCGTGTCCAGCCAGCGGTTGCCGGTCTCCAGCGTGATCTTGCCGCCCTCCGGCATGGCGTCGCGGGCGTTGATGCACAGGTTCAGCAGGGCGTTTTCCAGCTGATTGGCGTCGACCAGACTGGACCACAGGCCCGAGGCGGCGATCATCTCGACCTCGACGCCCGGCCCGACCGTGCGCCGCACCAGCTCGACGAAGTCGGCCAGCAGGCGGTTCATCACCACCGGCTTGGGCGCCAGGGTCTGGCGACGCGAGAAGGCCAGCAAGCGATGGGTCAGGGCCGCCGCCCGCCGCGCCGCGCCCTGGCCAGCCGCCAGATAGCGCTCGACGTCGGACGTCCGGCCTTGAGCCAGTCTCGCGCCGATCATTTCGAACGAGCCCGAAATGCCGGCCAGCAGGTTGTTGAAGTCGTGGGCCAGGCCGCCGGTCAGCTGGCCGACCGCCTCCATCTTCTGGGCCTGGCGCAGGGCCTCCTCGGTGTTGCGCAGGCGCTCCTGCTCGGCCATGCGCTGGGTGACGTCATAGACGAACTGGTAAGCGCCGATCCGCACCCCGTCGCTGTCCAGCAGCGGATGGAAGCGCATCTCGTAGTGGCGGCGCTCGCGGCCCTCGTCGCCGAACTCGCCGACCTCGATGAAGCTGTCGCCGGTCAAGGCCCGATGCCAGATGGCGTGGACCGACTCCCGTCCCTCGGGATTGTCGGCCAGCAGGTCCAGCATGTTGTCGCCGACCTTGGGCCGCACGCCGAAGATGCGCTCGAACTCGTCGGCCGAGGCGGCGTTGATGGCCAGCCAGTTGAAGTGCATGTCCGAGACCTGGACGAAGACGCTGGCGCCCTCGACCACCTCGGCCAGCTGCCGGCGCTCGGCCAGGGCCTGGGCGACGCGGGCCTCCAGGGTCTCGTTCAGCCGGCGCAGCTCGGCCTCGGCCCGCTTGCGCTCGGTGACGTCCTGGAACAGCACCGCCACCTGCTTCAGCTCGGGCGGCTCGATGCGGAACGACGACAGCGACAGGTGGCGGCCGGTGGCGACCAGCTCCTGCTCGAAGCGGATCGGCACGCCGGTGCGCAGCACCGCGCCGTAGCGCTCGACCCAGGCGTCGGCCTCGGCCGGGACCATCTCGCGCAGCTTCTGGCCGACCACATTGGGGATGCCCGCGTGCCGCTCGTAGGCCGAGTTGGCCATGACGTGGACGTAGTCGCTGAGCGGTCCCTCGGGCCCGTCGAAGAACTCGATGACGCAGAAGCCCTCGTCCATGCTCTCGAACAGCAGGCGATAGCGTTGCTGGTCGGCGTCGTGCTCCTGCTCGCGGCGGACGCGGGCGGTGATGTCGTTGCAGACGCACAGCACGCCCTCGACCGCGCCGGTCTCGCCGCGCACGGGCGACAGCATCAGGTTGCACCAGGCCGGCTCGCCGTTCGGGCGGATAAAGGCGACGTTCTCGCGCACCTCGCTCTCGCCGGCCCTGGCCTTGGCCAGCATGGCGACGCCCGCGGCGACCGGGAACACGTCGGCGAACCGGCGGCCCAAGGCGGCCGGCCCCGCCGCGCCCAGGAAGGCGCCGCCGGCGGCGTTGTAGAGGATGGTCTCCTGCTCGCCCCAGATCAGCACCGACGGGATCGGCGTGTTCAGCATCAGCGAGGCGGCCATGCGCAGGCCGGGCGGCCAGGCGTCCAGCGGACCGAAGGCGGTCGCCGACCAGTCGCGCTGCGCCACCGCCACGGCCATCTCGCCGCCTCCGGTCAGGAAGGCGGGGATCGTGGATAGATGGGTGGGCGAGCCTTGCGGCTCGTCGGTCGCGCTCATGATGGTCCGATAGCAGATTGCCCCGCGCCACGCATGCATGGCCAGGCTTCAACGATCAGACGTCGCGTCGGGTTGCCGACCTCAAGAAAAAAGCCGGCCCGTTTCGGGGCCGGCTTCGATCGTCTTCGGTCTGGTCCGCCCTAGGCGGTGACGCTGGCGCCCGCGCCCGGGGACAGCGGCACCAGGGACGGCGCGGCGACTGTTTCCTTGTTGCTTTCGTCCTCGTCACGCTTGGGGGCCTCGCCCTTCATGACGCCGATGATCTCGTCGCCGCTCAGGGTCTCGAACTCCAGCAGGGCCTTGGCGACCACGTGCAGGTTGTCCAGCTCGTCGGTCAGGATCTTGCGGGCGTCGTCCTCGCCGGCCTTGACCAGGCGGCGGACTTCCTTGTCGATCTTGATCATCGTCTCGGGCGAGACGTTCTGGGTGCGGGCGACCGAGTGGCCCAGGAACACCTCGTCCTGGTTGTCGCCATAGGCCACCGTGCCCAGCTCGTCCGAGAAGCCCCAGCGGGTGACCATGTTGCGGGCCAGGCCGGTGGCGGCGCTGATGTCGCTGGACGCGCCCGAGGTGATCTTCTCCTTGCCGAAAATCAGCTCCTCGGCGACACGGCCGGCCATCATGATGGCCAGACGCGAGGTCATCATGTCGTAGCTCATCGAATAGCGGTCGCCTTCCGGCAGCTGCATGACCATGCCCAGGGCCCGGCCGCGCGGCACGATCGTGGCCTTGTGGACCGGATCGGCGACGGGGACGCGCAGGGCCACCAGGGCGTGGCCGCCCTCGTGATAGGCGGTCAGCTTCTTCTCGGCGTCGCTCATGGCCATCGAGCGACGCTCGGCGCCCATCATGACCTTGTCCTTGGCCGCTTCGAAGTCGTGCATGGTGACCATGCGGCGGTTCTTGCGGGCGGCCAGCAGGGCGCCTTCATTGACCAGGTTGGCCAGGTCAGCGCCCGAGAAGCCCGGGGTGCCGCGCGCCAGCGTCTTGACGTCGACGTCGGCGGCCAGCGGCACGTTCTTCATGTGGACGCGGATGATCTTCTCGCGACCGGCGACGTCCGGGTTCGGCACCACGACCTGACGGTCGAAGCGGCCCGGACGCAGCAGCGCGGGGTCCAGGACGTCCGGACGGTTGGTGGCGGCGATCAGGATGATGCCTTCGTTGGCCTCGAAGCCGTCCATCTCCACCAGCAGCTGGTTGAGGGTCTGTTCGCGCTCGTCGTTGCCGCCGCCCAGGCCGGCGCCGCGGTGGCGACCGACGGCGTCGATTTCGTCGATGAAGATGATGCAGGGGGCGTTCTTCTTGGCCTGCTCGAACATGTCGCGCACGCGGCTGGCGCCGACGCCGACGAACATCTCGACGAAGTCCGAACCGGAGATCGTGAAGAAGGGCACGCCCGCCTCACCCGCGACGGCGCGGGCGATCAGGGTCTTACCCGTACCGGGAGGACCGACCAGCAGCGCGCCCTTGGGAATCTTGCCGCCCAGGCGCTGGAACTTGGCCGGGTCCTTCAGGAAGTCGACGACCTCCTGCAGTTCTTCCTTGGCCTCGTCGACGCCCGCGACGTCCTCGAAGGTAATGCGGTTCTTGTTCTCGGTCAGCAGCCGGGCCTTGGACTTGCCGAAGCCCATGGCGCCTTTGGCCCCGCCCTGCATCTGGCGCATGAAGAACAGCCAGACGCCCACGACCAGCAGGATCGGCAGCAGCTGGACCACGATGGCCAGGAAGCTGATCGAACCGCTCTTGAACTTCACGTCGGCGTTCTTGGCCACCATGCGGTTGACCAGCTCGTCGGAGTTCAGCGGCGCGTTGACCGTCAGGGTCTTCTTGTCGGCGGTCGTGGCGACGACCGTCTGGCCCGAGATCTCGGCGGACTTGATCCTGCCCGCATCGACGTCCTTGAGCAGCTGCGAATAGCTGACTTCGCCGCCATTCTTCGTGCGCGCGTTCTGACTGACGACGAACACGCCCGCCAGCACCGCGACGATCACCAGCCAGATGGCCAGGTTCCGGAAATTCATACGCCTTGTCTTCCTAGCGAGTGGGGGCTGCCCAACGAATAGGGTTCTTGACCTCCCAAGATAGGAGGTCCCGAGCGGTTGCGCCACGTGCGTGACATCAGGTCACGGATTCTTGGTCGATCAAGCCGATCGCGGCCTTGAACCGATCCAGAACGAGCGGACGCGCACATGCGTTTCCTGCAACTGCAAGGTCCGGGCCGTCAAGCGCGGGTGAATACGGGACAGCGCCGTCGCGGCGGATCAGCGGCAGGCTGGGACGCGCGGCGGCGGGGATGGCGGCGAGGTCGCGCGAGAGGCTGGCGGCCTTGCCCTTCAAGGCTTCGACGGTCAACGACAAGGCGCCGGCGGTGATCTCCCAGCGGCCGTCCCAGACGCCGGTTTCGCCGGGCGCGAGGTCCAGCGGCGCCAGGCCGCCCCGCGCGGTCTCGCCGGCGTCGCGGCAGATCAGGACGTCCTCGCCGGCCTCGACCCGCGCGCCGGACAGGGTGGCGGTGAAGGTCTCGCCCGAGCGCAGGCGCTCGACGAGCCGGGTCAGGCGCTCGCCGCGCGGCGGTCGCTCGGTCCCGGCGGCGCAGAGCAATGCAGCGGCGAGGTGGGCCGCGGCGGCGGCGCGCGGAAGACGGATCGTCCCGGCGCGATCGACCTCGAAGGCTGGCGGCGAGCGCGGGGTGGTCTCGATGGGCGCGACCTCGTCCGCGCCGGAGGCCCGAGCGCGCGCCCGGGCGTAGCGGAGGTCTTCATTGGCCGGATCGTCCAACCAGGTCTCGCCCTCGGCAGCCAGGGCCTGGCGGATGTCATCGCGACCCAAGCCCAGCAGCGGCCGCAGCAGGAACACGCCCCGCCCCTCCGGCCAGACCGGCGACGGGGCCCACTCGCGCGGATCGGAGACGGTCGAGCCCTCGGCCCGCATGGCCGCGCCCTCGGCGAGATCGCTGGCGGTGTGGCCCAGCAGCAGGACCCTGGCCCCGGCCTCGCGGGCGGCGTTGGCCAGCAACGCGTGACGCGCCCGGCGGGCGGCGGCGGGAAGGCCGGTGGCGGGCTTGTCGCCGGTCCAGGCCAGCGCCCGAGCCTCCGCGCCCAGCGCTTGCGCCTTGGCGACCGCATCGGCGGTCCAGCGCGCGCTGTCGGACTGCAGCTGGTGGTCGACAGCCAGGGCCAGCACGGGCCGTCCCAGCTTCAGAGCCGCCTTCAACAGGAACAAAGAATCGCCGCCGCCGGAGAACCCGACGGCCAGCGGCGCGGCGGAGGCGCGATCGAGCCGCCGATCGAGGGCGGCTCGAACCGTCTCTAGGCGCACTTGGCCGCGACGCGGGTCGAGGCCGCGCGCGAGGTGACCTGGGCCGGGGCCTTCGGATAGCGCTTGGAGAGCTCGTCCAGGGTGCGGCAGGCCTCGGTGGTCTTCTTCAGGGCCACCATCGAGCGGGCCAGTTTCAGCGTGGCGTCGGGCGCCCAGCTGGTCTGCGGCCAGCCACGGATCGCGCCGATATAGGCGCCGGCGGCTTCGGTATAGGCCTCGCGCACGAACAGGGTCTCGCCCTGCCAGTAGCGGGCTTCCGGCGTCTTGGGGCTGTCCGGATAGTTGTTCACGTAAGCGGCGAAGGCCTGCTCGGCGTTGGCGTAGTCGCCGGCCAGCAGCAGGTCCTTGGCCTGCTTGAAGGCCACGGCCGGATCGGCCGGCGGCGCGGGCGGCGGCGGGGTCCCGCCGGCCAGCGGCGGCGCGGCCACCTGCGCGGCGGCGGCGGCCTGCATGTCGGCGATCGACTTCTCCAGCCCGGCCAGGCGCTGTTCCAGCTGATCGGCGCGCGCCTTCTGGTCGGCGGCGGCGCGGTTGGCCTTGGTCAGCTCGAAATTGGCGGCCTCGTTCTGGCCGTTCAGGCGGGTCAGGGTCTGTTCCAGGTCGCCGACACGCTCGTTCAGCGCGGCGATCTGGGCGTCGGTCTCGGCCGGCTGCACGACCACGGGCTTGCCGGTGTCGCGGCCCTGGAAGACGATCGCGCGCAGCTCGCGGACCACCTTCTCCATGCGCTCGACGCGCTTGGCCGAGCGGTCGTCCAGCGGATCGGCCGGCGGCAGCGGGGTCTGGGCGACAGCGACCGCGGCGGTCGAGGCGAACAGGACGGCGAGCAGAGCGGATTTCAGCTTCATGACCCTGATTTACCGGTAGGGACTGGACAAAACTAGGGCGGCTACTCGTTCGAGCAGCCGCCCTAGGACTTGCAGCTTAGCGGGCGCCGTCCGTGATGGCCGTGTGGCCGTTACGGTTCTTGGCCCACGATTCTTCGCTCGAACCGCCGTCGATCGGGCGTTCCTTGCCGAACGAGATGGTCTCGATGCGGGCCGCGGCGACGCCTTGGCCGATCAGGAAATCGCGGATGGCGTTGGCGCGACGAGCGCCCAGAGCCAGGTTGTATTCGCGGGTGCCGCGTTCGTCGGCATTGCCTTCGATGCGGATGCGGACCTGCGTGTAGCGGTTCAGCCACTGGGCCTGACCGGCCAGGACCGGCTGGGCGTCGGCGCGAACCGAATATTCGTCGGTGTCGAAATAGACGCGGTCGCCGACATTGACGACGAAGTCCTGGACCGAGCCCGGCAGCACGCCGCTGGCGACCGGCGGGGCCGGCGGCGGGGTGTAGGGCTGGCTCGGCGCGGCCGGCGTCGGCTCGGGAGCCGGGGCGACGGGCTGGGGCTTCGGACGCGAAGCGCAGGCGGCGAGCGAAGCGGCGGCCACGCCGACAAGCGCCAGTCTAATGGCGCGCTGGGTGTCGAAGCTCATCCAGTTTCTCCTCAGTCTACGAATTCTGGACCTGATCCATACCTGCGCAACGCTTGGAATGGACCCATGAAATGCCTCACGAAGTCTCACAATGATGTCAGACGTCCGTCAGACGATGCGAATTCACTTCCGGCGCGAATAACACGCGCAAGCAACCTTAGCCTTGAACGCCTATGCTTAGGCTCAGGTTGCGACGCTTGTGTGCCAATCAGTCCAGCAGCGGCGACCAGGCGGGGTCGGAGCCCGAACCGCCATAGGCCGCTGGGCGCAGAATCCGGCCGGTGATGTCCACCGTCCAGAGCTTGGGATTGCCGGCCGAGCTCTCGCGGAAGAACATCAGCACCCGGCCGTTGGGGGCCCAGGTCGGGCCCTCGTCCAGATAGCTGGTGGTCAGCAGGCGCTCGTCGCCGCCGTCCGGGCGCATGACGCCGATGTGGAACTCGCCGCCCGTCTGCTTGGTGAAGGCGATGAAGTCGCCGCGCGGGCTCCAGACCGGGGTGGTGTAGCGGCCGCCGCCATACGAGATGCGGCGCACGCCCGAACCGTCGGTGTTCATCACATAGAGCTGGGCCTGGCCGCCACGGTCGGAATTGAAGGCGATCTTGGTGCCGTCCGGCGAGAACGACGGCGAGGTGTCGATGGCCGGGTCGGTGGTGATGCGGGTGGTGGCGCGGCTGCGCAGGTCCATCAGGTAGATGTCGCTGTTGCCGTTCTTCTCGACCGAGAACGCCACCTTGCTGCCGTCCGGCGAGAAGCGCGGGGCGAACACCATGCCCGGGAACTTGCCAACCGTTTCCTGGCGGCTGGTCTCCAGGTTCAGCAGGTAGATCGACGACCCCGTCGGCCGCAGGGCCATGTAGGTCAGTTCCTGGCTGGTCGACGAGAAGCGCGGCGTCATCACGATGTACGAGCCGTCGGTCAGGTACTGCGGGTTGGCGCCGTCCTGGTCCATGATCGCCAGGCGCTTGACGCGGGCCAGCTTGGGACCGCTCTCGGCGACGAAGGCCACGCGGGTGTCGAAATAGCCCTTTTCACCGGTCAGGCGCTCATAGACGGCGTCGCTGATCTTGTGGGCCACGCGGCGCCAGTTGTCCGGCGTCGAGGAAAACTGCAGGCCCAGCAGCTGCTGCTGGCTGAACACGTCCCACAGGCGGAAGTCGACGCGCAGGCCGCCGTCGGGACCGACCGTGACCTGGCCGTTGATCAGCGCCTGGGCGCCGGTCGCCTGCCAGTCGGGAAAGCGCGGCTGGACATTGACGTCCTGCAGCTTGTCCGGAACCGCCGAGACGTTCAGCGGCTGGAACAGGCCCGAGCGCTCGAGATTGCCGGTGATGACCTGGGCGATCTCGGCCCCGCGCGTCGTGCCCGAGAAGGCCGGAACGGCGATCGGCAGCGGCTTGACCGCGCCGGAGTTGATGTCGACCTCGATCTGCGCGGCGGCCGGGGTCACGAACGCGACGCCGCCCATCAGGACAGCAGCAATCAGCACCAGGGCTTTCAAGCGCATCGGGGTCTCCTTGTGTTTCCTTCCCAGCATCAACGCGAACAGGCCTGTTTTGCGTTGAAGTTGAGGGCGATTTTCTGACCGTACAGGTCTTGCGGCAGGTAAGCGAACGGCGAGGCGGCGAACAGCGCGCGCACGGCGCGGTCCGAGGCCGCCTTGACGACGGGGTCGGGCGAGGAGGTGCCCGGCGACTCCGGCTGGCCGACGACGCGGCCGCCGGGGCCGATCACGAACACCACCCGCACGGTGACATTGGCGCCGCCCTCGACCTCGCAATTGGGGTTCCAGCGGTCCTGGACCTCGCCTTGCAGCCGTCCCAGCGCGGCGGCGGACAGGCCGGTGGCCGCGCCCATGGCCGGACGGGCCGAGACCGAGGTCTCCGCGCGGGCCGGCCCCTTGGGCGCATTGGCGGTCGGCTTGCCCGTCGCCTTCTTGGACTTGGCGATCGAGGCTTCCAGCGAGGCGAAGAAGTCGGTGTCCGGCTTCTTCTGCGTCGGCGTCGGCTTGGCGGGCGTGGGCGTGACGGCCGGCTTGGGGACCGGCGTCGGCTTGGGCGGCGGCGCCGGAGCGGGCGTCGGGGTCGGCGCGGGCGTCGGGGCCGGCGGCTGCGGGGTGGCCTCCGGGACCGGATCCGGCG
Source organism: Caulobacter sp. GW456-12-1-14-TSB4 (assembly GCF_059424195.1). NCBI lineage: Bacteria > Pseudomonadati > Pseudomonadota > Alphaproteobacteria > Caulobacterales > Caulobacteraceae > Caulobacter > Caulobacter sp. GW456-12-1-14-TSB4. The sequence continues at coordinate 42,101 of NZ_JBWKZF010000016.1, read as the reverse complement.
CCTGGGCCGTTTGCTCCTCGGGCGCTTCCTCGGCCGGACGCACATTGGTCGGGCCATTGGTGACGATGGTCACGGGCACCGACTCGCCGATGGTGATCGGCTTCTGCGACTTCCACGGCAGACCGAACGCGATCAGCGCCGCCACGGCTCCGTGCAGCGCGATCGAGGCCAGCAGGCCCGGAGAGATCTGGGGTTCGCGGCGAGCGCTCATGCCGATTCTACTGAGCCGGCCGCAGGTCGCCCGAGCCCTCCGGCTGAGCGTCCTTCGGGGCGGCGCCCGTGGAGGGACCGCCCGTCTCGGTGATCAGGTTGATCTTGTTGAAGCCCGCGTTCGACAGGCCCGCCATCACTTGGGCGACGACCGCATAGGTCGCTCCGCCGTCGGCGCGGACGAAGATCGGCTTGCTGTAGCCGCTGCCGGCGATGGCGGAGACGCCCGGCGCCAGGTTCTCGAACGGTATCTGCTTCTCGCCGACGAAGATCTGGCCGTCCTTGCGGATCGACACGGTGATCGGCTCGTCCTGGTTCTGCAGGGCGGCGGCCTCGGTCTTGGGCAGCTCCAGCGGCACGCCGGCGGTCAGCAGCGGGGCGCTGATCATGAAGATGATCAGCAGCACCAGCATCACGTCGACCAGCGGGGTGACGTTGATCTCGGACAGGGCGCCCTTGCCGCGGCGACCCCGACGGCGGCGACCTCGGCCGCCGCCCGTGGCGAAGGCGTCGTTGGAGGACATGGCCATGGGCTCAGACCCGGTCCGACAGGCGACGCTGGATCGCGGTCGACAGGTCGTCGGCGAAGCCTTCCAGGCGGCCGGCGTACTTGCCCGCGTCGGTCGAGAACTTGTTGTAGGCGATATAGGCCGGGATGGCGGCGATCAGGCCGACGGCCGTGGCGAACAGCGCCTCGGCGATCGACGGGGCCACGACGGCCAGCGAGGTGTTCTTCGAGATCGCGATGTTCTGGAAGGCGTGCATGATGCCCCAGACCGTGCCGAACAGGCCGATGAACGGGCTGGCGGTGGCGACGATGGCCAGGCTGCCCAGGCCTTCCTCGACCTTGGTGCTCTCGCGGGCGATCTGGGCGTCCAGGATGCGGTCGATGCGGGCGATCAGGAAGCCGGCCTGATTCTCGCTCATCGCGCCCTTGGCCTTGGCGTCGCGCCATTCCTTCAGCGCCGCCTGCAGCATGCGCGGCAGGGCGTGGCGCGGATTGGCGCCGGCCTCGCCCGCGACATCCTCCAGCGAACGGCCGCCCGACACCTGCTCCTCGAAGCGGTCGGCGGCGCGATTCAGGTTCGCGAAGCGGAACAGCTTGTCCAGGATCACGGCCCACGAGCCCAGAGACGCCAGGATCAGACCGATCATGACGGCCTTCACGACCCAGTCGGCCTGCATGAAGAGAGCGAAGAACGAGAAATTCGGGGCGGCTGCCGAGGCGTCCATGCGGGTTTGGCTCCGTTGGGGCGTCTAAAACACTTACAGTGCGCCGTATGGCATGAAGCGACGCTTGGGTGAAACTATGACAATCGTCGAGCGATCCCGAAAAACGATGTTTGTTTATTCGCTCTCGCTCGCCAACCACGGCGCCAGCCGCGCCAGCATCTCCGTGGTCGGACGACGGGGACGCCCGTCCAGGGTGATGCAGACCGCCTCGCCCTTGGCCTCGATCAGCACGTCGTCGCCGCGTGTGACCCGCTGGGTCACATAGAGCCGCGCGCCCTTCACCCGGTCATAGGTGGTGCGCACCACCAGCGCGTCGTCGATCCGCGCCGAGCGCTTGAAGTCCAGCGTCATGTGGATGATCGCGAACGCCGTGTCGGCCTTGGCCAGCTCGGTGTGCGAGATGCCAACCATCCGGAAGAAGTCGCTGCGCCCCCGCTCCAGATAGCGCAGGTAGTTGGCGTGATAGACGATCCCCGAGAAGTCGGTGTCCTCGTAGTAGATGCGCACGGGCAGCTGATGCTCGCGGCCGGAGAACACGCCGGCAGTGGGTTCGGGCGGGGTCGTCATGAGGACTGCTTAGCCGTTGGCGTCGCGAACGTCAGCCCCACGGATAGCAGCCACCCCAGCACCGGCGCCGCGCCCGCCCCGATGACCGGCGCGGGATAGTTGGCGATCAGGTTCGCGAGGACGAAGCCGGCCCAGGCGGCGGCCAGGGCCAGGGTGGCGGGGGTGCGGCGGCGCCAGAGCATGGCCACGGGCACGGTGATCAGGGCGACAGCGGCGAGCGGGCCGAGGGTCGGGGAGGCCTCGAAGGCGCGGCGGATGACCAGCTCGACGTGGTCTACGGCGGGGAGCGGGTCGGGACGGCTGAGGGCCCAAGCGACGCCGAGCGCGCCGATGGCGGCAAGGACGCCGGCGATCCGGCGCTTGGACCTGTCCACCAGCGCCACGGCGCCCAGCGCCAGGGTCAGGGCCAGGACGGCCGCCGCGTCGGGCTGGGCGGCCAGGACGAGAAAGATCGCGCCAAGCGGAATGGCGGTCGCCGTCTCCAGCCGCTGGGCGGCGAGCCAGGCCGCCAGCGGGACCAGCAGCGAGGCCGCGTGCAGCTGGATTGGTCCAAGAGCCACCCAGCGACGAACGCCTCCCATCGAGACGCCGGCTACCAGGACATACATCTCGGCGATCAGGATGAGCACCAGCAGGACGGCGGCGGCGATGCGACCCGGCGGCCGGACCAGCCAGGCGATGGTCATGGCCAGCAACGCGCCGACCAGGCCGGCCGCGCCTTGCAGGATCATCGCCGAGTCCGAACCGCCCGCCGCGCGGATGGCCAGGATCGAGACCGCCAGCGTTCCAACGACCTGCAAGGCGACGGCGACGGACGCGCGGCTCATGAAGTCCTTCCTGCGTAAGGCCCCAAGCTTAGATCGAGACAATCCGTCGCAGGCAACCTTTTCACTGGAGGTGCTTTAAACTCGATGACGTCCAATCCGTACAAACGGAAGGTCCAAGAAAGGTCCAAGGATGTCGCGGGAGGCAAACACAATGCGCAATGACGCCCTGCAGGCGGTCATGATGGCGGTGCTCATCACCATGGTGATGCTGCCGGTCATCCCACTGGCCAAGCTCAAGCTGGTGCTCACCGCCGCGGCGACCCCGAAGGTCGCCAGCGTCTAGTCGCCAAGCGCCCTAGTCCTCGAACAGTCCGCCCTGCGCCGGTTTCGCCGGCGCGGCGGGCTCGTTCAGGCCCAGGTGCAGATAGGCCTTGCCGCAGGCCACCCGTCCGCGTGGGGTGCGCTGGATGAAGCCCTGCTGCATCAGATAGGGCTCGATGACGTCCTCGACGGCGTCGCGGGCCTCGGCGATGGCGTAGGCGATGGTCTCCACGCCCGCCGGACCGCCCCCATAGTGCTCGATCAGGGCGCGCAGATAGCGGCGGTCGAGGCTGTCCAACCCCACTTCGTCCACTTCAAGCCGAGCCAAGGCCAGACCCGCGGCCTTGCGGTCGATGACGGTCGCGCCGTCGGCGGTGGCGAAGTCGCGGACCCGGCGCAGCAGGCGACCGGCGACCCGCGGCGTGCCCCGGGCGCGCTTGGCGATCTCGTCGGCCCCGTCTTCCGACAGCGGCGCGCCCATCTTGCGGGACGCGCCCAGCAGCACGTGGCGCAGCTCGGCGGGCGTGTAGAATTCCAGCCGGATCGGGATGCCGAAGCGGTCGCGCAGCGGCGTCGCCAGCATCCCCGCCCGCGTGGTCGCCGCCACCAGGGTGAAGGGCGCCAGATCGATGCGGATCGAGCGCGCCGAGGGGCCCTCACCGATCACGAGATCCAGCACATGGTCCTCCATGGCCGGATAGAGGATTTCCTCGACATTGGACGACAAGCGATGGATTTCGTCGATGAACAGGACGTCGTTCGGCTCGAGATTGGTCAGGATCGCGGCCAGGTCGCCGGGCTTGTTCAGCACCGGGCCCGAGGTGGCGCGGAAATTGACGCCCAGCTCGCGGGCGATGATCTGGGCCAGGGTGGTCTTGCCCAGGCCCGGCGGGCCGAACAGCAGGACGTGGTCGAGCGACTCGGCCCGGCCCTTGGCGGCCTCGATGAAGATACGGAGGTTGCCCTTGGCCTGCTCCTGACCGACGAACTCGGCCAGGGTCTGGGGCCGTAGGGCGCGGTCCACGGGCGCGAGATCGCCGTGCTGGGGCTCGCCGGAGATGACGCGGGTCATCGGCCCAGCTCCTGGAGGCCGGCCTTGATCAACGCCTGAACGGTGGCCTCGTCGCCGAGCTTGGCGGCGGCGGCTTCGACGACGCGGCGGGCGTTCACCTCGGCGACACCCAGACCCATCAGAGCGGCGACGGCGTCGCCGGTCGGCGCGGGCTTGGCGGGCGCGGACGCCGAGGACGAAGTCGGGGCGGTCATCAGCACCGGCCCGTCGGTGATCGGCTTGTCCTTCAGCTCGGTGACGATACGCAAAGCCAGCTTCGGCCCGACGCCACTGGCGCGGCCGACGGCGGCCTTGTCCTCGCGGGCGACGGCGCTGGCCAGCTCGGCCGGCGACAGCACGTCCAGCACCGCCATGGCGGCCTTGGGTCCGACGCCCTGGATCGCCTGCAGCAGCACGAAGGCCTTGCGATCCTCGCGGGTGGCGAAGCCGTAGAGGCGCAGGCCGGCGCTTTCGCTCCACTGGCTCTCGATGTGCAGCAGGGTCTCTTCGCCCAGGGCCGGCAGGCGCTGCAGCGTGCGGTGACCGCAGCGGACGACATAGCCGACGCCCATGACGTCGATCAGAGCCTCTTCCTCGCCGACCTCGGCGACGGCCCCTCGGAGGCGTCCGATCATGCGACTCTCCGGGCCGTGCGGGCGTGGGCGTGAGCGATGGCCACCGCCAAAGCGTCGGCGGCGTCGGCCGTCGGCGAGCCGGCGGTCGGCAGCAGGCGCGCGATCATGAAGGCGACCTGGTTCTTGTCGGCCCCGCCGGTCCCGACCACCGCCTTCTTGACCATGGCGTTGGAATATTCGGCCACCAGCAGCCCGGCGCGGGCCGGGGCGATCATCGCCGCCGCGCGGGCGTGGCCCAGCTTCAGGGTCGATTGGGCGTTGGTGTTGACGAAGGTCTCCTCGACCGCCGCCTCGTCGGGCCGGTGCTGCTCGATCACCGCGCAGATGCCTTCGAACAGGTGCAGCAGGCGATCGGAAAAGGCGGCTTTCTCGTCCGGCGCGATGACGCCATGGGCGATGTGCGTCACCCGCGAGCCGAGCACGCTGACGACGCCCCAGCCGGTGCGGCGGAGGCCAGGATCGAGTCCGAGGATGCGAATGGCGTTCATCATGTGTTCTCGCAACATCGTCTGATCCGCGCCCGAGGAAAAGCCCCAGTATTGCTAACGAGCGGTAAACGGCGCCCCTTGCGCGCGTCGGTCAGGCAAGCTCTCCTCCCGCCCAAGCTTTATTGGGGAGAGTACGGATGAAACGGTCGGTTTGGATGATGACGGCGGCGCTTCTGGCCGCGCCGGTTCTGGCGCACGCACAGACCGCCGAACCGCCCAAGACCGTCCGTCCCGACCAGCTGGCCTTTCGCGACCTCTATAAGGAGCTGGTCGAGATCAACACCACCCTGTCGGTCGGTTCCTGCACCGCCGCCGCCGAGGCCATGGGCGCGCGGCTGAAGGCGGCGGGGTACCCCGAGGCCGACGTGAAGGTCGTGGTCGCCGACGGCCACCCCAAGGAGGGCAGCCTGGTGGCCATCCTCAAGGGGACCGACGCCAAGTCCAAGCCCATGCTCCTGCTCGCCCACATCGACGTGGTCGAGGCCAACCGCGCCGACTGGACCCGCGACCCGTTCAAGCTGGTCGAGGAGAACGGCTACTTCTTCGGGCGCGGCACCTCGGACGACAAGGCCCAGGCGGCCATCTGGGTCGACAGCCTGGTCCGCCTCAAGCAGGCCGGCTTCAAGCCCAAGCGCGACATCAAGATGGCCCTGACCTGCGGCGAGGAGAGCGAGGCCTATAACGGCATCGAGGACCTGGTGAAGAACCACCGCCCCCTGGTCGATGCCGAGTTCGCCCTGAACGAAGGCGCCGACGGCCTGCTGGACGAGCACGACAAGCCGGTGGTGCTGGAGGTCCAGGGCGGCGAGAAGGTCTATCAGGATTTCACCCTGACCGTGACCAATCCGGGCGGCCACTCCAGCCGTCCCGTGCCGGCCAACGCCATCTACCAGCTGTCGGCGGGTCTCTCGCGGATCGGCGCCTACGGCTTCCCGCCGCGCTTCAACGACGCCACGCGCGGCTACTTCACCAAGATGCAGGCCCGGGTGCCGGCCGAGCAGGCAACGGCGATGAAAGCTCTGGTCGCCAACATCAACGACGAGGCGGCGCTGAAGGTCGTCACCGCCGACCCGATGTGGAACTCGATGCTGCGCACCACCTGCGTGGCGACCATGGTCAATGCCGGCCACGCGCCGAACGCCCTGCCGCAACGCGCCACGGCCAACGTCAACTGCCGCATCCTGCCCGGCACGCCCGTCGAAGAGGTCCGCGCCAAGCTGGCCGAACTGGCCGGCGCGCCCACGACCGTCGTGCTGGCTCACGAGGCCAACCCGGTCTCGCCGCCCCCGCCCCTGACGCCGGCCATCATGGGGCCGATCGAGAAGGAAGCCGCCAAGCTGTGGCCGGGCGTTCCCATCGTGCCGATCCTGCTGACCGGCGCCACCGACGGCGTCCACACCAACGCCGGCGGCATCCCGACCTACGGCGTCTCGGGCCTGTTCGGCGGGTCGGACGGCGACGGCATCCACGGCCTGAACGAGCGCATCCGGGTCAAGTCGCTCTATGACGGCCGCGACTTCCTCTACGCTCTGGTCAAGGACTATGCGGGCGGCAAATGAGCCGGACCGCTCAGTGCTCCTGTGGCCAGCTGAGCATCCGCGTGGAGGGTGAACCGGCGGGTGTGGGCGTCTGCCACTGCCTGGCCTGCCAGCGCCGGACCGGCAGCGTCTTCGCGACGCTGGCCGGCTTCCGGGGTCCTTATGAGGTCACCGGCCAGGCGACCGAATATGTCCGCGAGGGCGATCAGGGCGCGCGGTTCCGGTTCCGCTTCTGTCCGGTGTGCGGCACGACCCTGTTCCACACCGAGGAAGGCGTCGAGGGCCGGGTCTCCGTGGCGGTCGGGGCATTCGGCGACCCCGACTTCCCGCCGCCGACGGTGTCGGTCTACGCGGTCCGCCGGCACGGCTGGGTGCGGCTGCCGGACGGCGTCGAAACTTTCGAGCGCGATCCCGACTGACGCCTCTGGACGTCGCCGGATGCCTCCCTATCTCCCGTCCAGTGATTAGGGAGACGCCGATGGTCAGTTCGTCGGATGAGGGAATCCTGGCCGAGTACATGGTCAGCTACTGGTCGATGAAGCACGAGAAGCTCGACCGTCCCACCAAGCTGCTCGAGACCCTCTACATCACCGAGCGGTACCAGGCCGGCGACAGCCTGCGCGAGGCGCGGTCGGTCTATGACCACGCGGTCTGGAACGGCGTGCCGGTCGCCGAGATGGACCGCCGCCTGGCCGGGCTGGACGAGTTCATGCGCGAGCTGGTCCGCGAACGCGCCGCCCAGTGGGGCCATCCGCACTAGCCCTGGTCGATATAGGCGAAGACCCGCGTGAAGTCGGCCTTGGCGGTGTCACGCCGGTTGGCGACGTAGATCACCGTATCGTGGTCGTTGAACTCGAAGCCGGCCTCGCCGCCCGAGCGCAGGGCCAACAGCACGAACCAGTCGGCGGGATCGACCAGGTCCGTCCAGCCTTGAGCGACGGCGTGCTTGGCCGCGCGCCCGGCCGGCGAGCGCGGGCCGTCCGCCTCGCTCCCTGCCTGGCCGAACATCTGGTGCTGGGGGCCGTCTCCGGTCGCCAGCGCACGCAGCCGCTGCGGCTCGGCGGCGATCTCGTATTCCGAGGCCAGGGCGATCACCGGCGCGCCGTCACGGAGGAACCGTAGCCGTCCGTCGGCGTCAGGCTCGGCGATCAGGCCATCCTCTCCAGGCCGCTCCACGACCATGCGGCCCAAGGCGGCGTCCCAGCCCAGCATGGCGGCGACGGCGCGCGAGACGTCCGCCGCATCGTCCGGCAGCGCGTGGCGGGTCAGGGCGACGTCCGCGGGGCTGTACAGCACTCGGCCGTCGGCGAACTCCGTGCCGATGAAGAACGACAACAGGCCGCGCTCCGGCAACGGGGCCTCGTGCAACGGCAGGTCGGCCAGGTCGATCTGGGCCAGCAGGTTCAGGTGCAGGCCGCTGGCGTCACGCGGCCACTCGACGCCCTCAGGCAGGTCGGGACCGCCGCCCATCCGCGTGCAGCCAGCCGATCCGCGCGGGTCGTCCGCGCCCGCCTCGGTCAAATGGATCGCCGGCGTCATGGGAAGAAGCCGTCGATGACGTCGCCCTTGAGCCGGATCGTCGGCTCCCACAGGGCCAGGTCCCACTGGCCGTCGCGGTAGGGGATCGTCTCGTCGGCGGTGATCTCCTCGGACAAGGCGCGGGGCAGGAACGGGAAGGCGGCGCCCATCCGAGGGTCGCGCGCCCAGGCCGGGACGTCGGTCAGGCGGAAGGCGTAGTGCAGCCGAGCGATCGGCGCTCCCGCCCCGTCGACCGCGCTCCATACGCGGGTGACCTGCCGGCGGGCGTAGCAAAGCTCCAACGCCACAGGCTTACCGGAAGCCGAGCGACGCTCCTGAAACCACCCCGCCGCCTGCGGGGTCGGCGTCAGGCGGACCTTGCCATCGGCCGACGCCAACCCGGTCAGCAGGCCGTTGTCGCGCAGCGCCTTGACGCTGGGGCGATCAAGGGCGTCGGCTTCGATTTCGATCGGCAGCATGGAGGTCAGGACGGGCGCGCACTGCCGGCGCGTCTCGAATTGCTTCTGCAGCGACGTCAGCGCGCGGCCGTCGGCGATCTGGCGCTGGGCTTCCTTCTCGGGATTGGGCGAGCAGGCCGCCAGAACGAACAGGGCCAGGGCAGATAGCCACAGGCCCGCACGCGGCGTCGTTGGGTTGAGCATACGCAATCTCTCGACCTCGGCAGCCGCTGAAGGGCCGAAGCTTGAACACGTCCAGCGCGCCTAGGTTGCGAGAAGCCTCCCTCGGGGTCTTCAGCGCACGACGTAGAGCCGTCGGGGCGGGGCGTTGGCCAGCAGGTAGCCGGCGACCAACTCGACCACGCCATCGCGCAGCCCCTCCTCCGAGCTGTTGCCCTTGCGCTGGACGCCCAGCACCACCGACAGGGTCGGGGTGTTGAGGGGCCAGAAATCGTAGCGGCTGCCCGCGCCGGCCTCGCACGCCAGGCCGGCGGGCGAGTTGTTGGCCAGCGCCCAGGCCGCCGCCATCAGGTCGCCCTCCTCCACGGTCGCGCCTCGGCTGCGGGCGACCGGCTCCAACCGCCCCTCGAAAGCGACCAGGACCACGGCCGGCGCCTCATAGACCCGCGCCAGCGCATTGACGGCCGCGAAATAGATCGACTCGGGCGACCCCTGCGCCACCACCGCGTGGGACAGCAAGCGCAGGGCCTCGCTACGCGTCTCGTGTCGGCGGATCGTCCGCAGCTGCCGACGCAGGCGAACGCCCAGGAAGCTGGCGATCATCGCGCAGGGCGCCAGGCCGGCCGCCATCCAGAGATCGGACGCCTGGGCGAGGAACAGCGAGTGATAGGGCGGCAGGACCCAATAGTCGAAGGCCGCCACGGCGACCAGGATGGTCAGGGCGGCCGGCGCCAAGCCTCCCCAGAGCGCGATCAGGAAGATAGGCGGCGCGAACAGCAGGGCGGCGACCGGGCTGTGAACGAACCGCCCCGCGGCCCAGCCCGCGGCGATCGGCGCGACCACGCTGAACATGGCCAGGATCAGCCCTCGCCAGAACCGTTCGCCCCTTAGCAGCTTGACGCCAAGCCCCGGAGGCGAGCGCCAAGCGTCCGGCAGGTACGCCTTAGACATCGATTTCGCCCCAGCCCCTGGATCGAGCCCGCTTCAGGTTCGATCCGCGTACAAACGACGACACCGGTGGCGCCCGCCCTCCAAGGGAAAACCAGAGGCTCAGGCCGCCTCGACCGCGCTCCAGCCGAACAGGCCGCCCAGGATCAGGCGCTTGACGGCGGCGACGTCCAGGCCGGTGCAGATCTCGGCGTTCGGAGCGCCGTCGATGCGTTCGACGCGGCCCAGGCGCTCGCCATCGACGATCACCCGAAGGCGGGCGGGCAGGTAGGTGAAGAGCTCGGGCGCGACCAGGCTGGCGGCGGCCACCGCGTCGTGCGGCCGGCAACCCTGCCCGCCCCAGACCTGCTGGTGGAAGGCGATATAGGGCCCGGCGGCCTTGGTCAGGCGCTGGGACAGCGGTGAGCCGCAGCAGACCGCGCCCTTGGAGAGGTCCTCGGCGGTGATCGAGACCTGGTGGGTGACGTCCATCGGCATCAGGCGCGGCATGACCCCGCGCTCCAGCACGCGCTGCAGGGCCTCTGGATCGCTCCAGCTGTTGAAGTCGGCGCCGCCGGCGGCCTTGCCGGCCACCTCGAAGGCGCCGGCCATGATCGTCGGGCGCCAGTCGCGGAAGGCGGCGGGGTCTTCCAAGAGACCCTTGGCAAGGTTGGTCAGGGGCCCCAGGAACAGGCCGCTGACCTTGCGGCGGGCGGCGAAGGCCAGGAAGTTGGCGGAGTGGCCACGCTCCAGCTCGGGCAGCTTCCAGCGCTGCGAGAAGCCCGCGCCATTCAGGCCATCGACCCCGTGGGCGGGCCGCATGCGCTCGACCCGGCGGCGGGCCAGGCCCGAGCCGGCGCCGATATAGACCTCGGCCCCGCAGCCGGCCAGGCGCAGCACCCCCCGGGCGTTGGCGGCGGCCTGATCCACGTAGGTGTTGCCGAACACGGCCGAGACCGACACGACTTCCACGGCCTGTCGCGCGCGGGCCAGCAGCGCCAGCGCCAGGGCGTCGTCCACGCCGCAATCGGTGTCGATGTGAACCCGCAGAACCATGCGGCGCAGTCTAGCCGGACGGTGTGACGGCGAGAAGCCGCCTCAGCCGGCCAGATAGGCGTCCAGGTTCCGCCGCACGCGTTCCAGCACCGGCTCATCGGCGGCCGGGCGCTGGAACGTCTGGCCCGTGATCGTCTCGAAGGCCTCGATATAGACGTCCGAGGTCTGGCCGATCAGCTCGGCCGGGATCTCTGGGATCTCATCGGCATAGGGGTCGCAGCGCTGGGCGACCCAGGCGCGCACGAAGTCCTTGTCGAAACTGTCGGGACGCTCGCCCGCCGCCAGTCGCGCCTCGTAGGTCGCAGCCTTCCAGAAGCGGCTGCTGTCGGGGGTGTGGATTTCGTCGGCCAGCACGATGGCGCCGTCGGCGTCGAGGCCGAACTCGTACTTGGTGTCGGCCAGGATCAGCCCGCGCTGGGCCGCCAGGTCCTGGCCGCGCGCGAACAGGGCCAGGGCGTAGGCGGAAAGCTGCTCCCACTGGTCGGCGGTCAGCAGGCCCTGCTCCAGGATCTGGGCGGGCGACAGCGGCGCGTCGTGGTCGCCGTCGGCGGCCTTGCTGGTGGGCGTGAGGATCGGCTCGGGCAGGCGCTGGTTGGCGACCAGGCCGTCGGGCAAGGTCACGCCGTACATCGCGCGCTCGCCCTTGTTGTACAGGGTCAGGATCGAGGTCGAGGTGGTCCCGGCCAGATAGCCGCGCACCACCAGCTCGACCGGCAGCATCTCCAGACGCTGGCCGATCAGCACGTTCGGGTCCGGATAGGCCACCACGTGGTTGGGGCAGATGTCGGCCGTGGCGTCGAACCAGTAGCGCGCCGTCTGCGTCAGCACCTGGCCCTTGTACGGCACCGCGCACAGGTTGCGGTCGAAGGCGCTGAGGCGGTCCGACGCGACGATCACCCGGCGGCCGTCCGGCAGGTCGTAATTGTCCCGCACCTTGCCGCGATAGTGATTGGGCAGGTTCGGCAGGTCGACGACGGTCAAAGTCTCTGGCAGGGCGTTGGGGGCGGAGACGGTCACCGGAGCCTCGATCACTTGAAACAGTAGAAACACAGAGGGGAGGCCCACCGGACCTCCCCCAAAATCATCAACCCAGCTTGGCCAGGTCTTCGTCGCTGATGTCTTCGTTCGAGTAGACGTTCTGGACGTCGTCGTCGTCGTCCAGCAGGTCGAGCAGCTTCATCAGGGTGGCCACCGAGTCGCCGGTGACCGGCACCTGCATCTTCGGACGCCAGGCGATCTTGGTGTTCGACGCCGCGCCGAACTTGGCTTCCAGGGCGGCGGCCACTTCGTTCAGGCTCTCGAAGGCGGTGTAGATGGTGTGGCCTTCGCCCTCTTCTTCCATGTCCGAGGTGACGTCATCGGCGCCGGCCTCGATGGCGGCTTCCATCATGTCGTCTTCCGACGCGGCCTTGGCCGGGTAGGTGATCTGGCCGACGTGATCGAAGTTGAAGGTCACCGAACCGGTGGCGCCCATGTTGCCGCCGATCTTGGTGAAGTAGGACCGGACGTTGGCGGCGGCGCGGTTCTTGTTGTCGGTCAGCACCTCGACGATGATGCCGACACCGCCGGCGGCGACGCCTTCGTAGCGGATTTCCGAGTAGTCGGCCGCGTCGCCCATCTGCGACTTCTTGATCGCGCGGTCGATGACGTCCTTGGGCAGGCTTTCGGCCTTGGCGTTGTTCACGGCCAGGCGCAGGCGCGGGTTCATGGCCGGATCGGGCAGGCCGGTCTTGGCCGCGACGGTGATTTCCCGCGACAGCTTGGAGAACAGCTTGGAGCGCGCGGCGTCGGCGCGGCCCTTGCGGTGCATGATGTTCTTGAATTTCGAGTGGCCGGCCATTTGAGAGGCTCTGTCTCTGATCTGAAAAATGGAGTGTGGGCGCTTCTAGCGTTTGGCGGCGGGTTTTGTCACCCCCAGCGGCTTGCGTCGCGGCGCTTGGCGGATATAGTTAGGTAATAACTTAAGTATCCGAGAGCCAACGCCATGAGCCTGACGCTGCACGCCCACCCGCTGTCGTCGTTCTGCTGGAAGGTGCTGATCGGCCTCTACGAGAACGACATCCCGTTCGAGAACGCGATGGTGAATCTGGGTGATCCGGCCGGGCGCGAAGCGTTCCGCAAGCTGTCGCCCATGGGCAAGATGCCGGCCCTGCGGGACGACGCGCGCGACGAGACGGTCAATGAGACCAGTGTCATCCTCGACTATCTCGACGCCCACTATCCCGGCCGCATTCGGTTCGTGCCCCAGAACCCGGACTTCGCCTGGCGGATGCGATACTGGGACCGGTTCTTCGACCACTACATCCATCACCCGATGCAGCGGGTCATCGCCGACCGAATCCGGCCGCCCGAGGCCAACAAGGACCCGCACGGGGTGCAGGAGAGCTACGACCAGATCGCGCGGGCTTGCGATCACCTGGAGGCCGAGCTGGCCGACGGCCGCTCGTGGATGTGCGGCGATTTCGGCCTGGCCGACTGCGCGGCGATGCCGGCTCTGTTCTACGCCGACAAGGTTCAGCCGCTGGAGGGCCGCTGGCCGCTGTGCCTGGCCTACCTCGAACGCCTGAAGGCCCGGCCCTCGGTCCAGCGCGTGCTGGCCGAGGCCGAACCGTTCTTCCAGTTCTTCCCGGCTCAATAACCCCAAAACCCGTCTTCCCGGCGAAAGCCGGGACCCAGATGGAAGAGCACTGGGGCGGGCGCTAAGAGCTCTGAGCCCTTCCAATCATCCCCAGCGCTTTGAGATCTGGGCCCCGGCTTTCGCCGGGGAGATCGGAGGTTGGGTGAACTAGGCCACTTCCAGCGCCACATCCACGTTGCCGCGCGTGGCCTTGGAGTACGGGCACACCTCATGGGCGGCATGCAGCAGCTTCTCGGCGGTCTCGCGGTCCAGGTCCGGGGCGGTCAGCTTCAGGCGCACGCCGACGTGGAAGCTGGTGTCGTCCTTGATCAGGTCGACCTCGGCGTCGAGGCTGTGCTCGCCCAGCTTGACGCCCTGATTGCGGGCCACCAGGCCCAGCGCGCCCAGGAAGCAGGCCGAATAGCCCGCAGCGAACAGCTGCTCGGGATTGGTCCCCGCGCCATCGCCGCCCATCGACTTGGGGAAGGCCAGCTTGACGTCCAGATGGCCGTCATCGGACTTGGCGGTTCCGTTGCGGCCGCCGACGGCGTGGGCATGGGCGGTGTAGATGGCGTCCGTCATGGCGGAGACTCCTCTTGAGGTGGTTGAAGCAGCCAACGCTCAACGCATGACGAAAGCAATCGCGCCTTGCTTCAGACCTCGGGGATCGTCTGCTTGAGACGCCCGCCCACGCGGATCGGCTCGACGCGTGTCGCCAGGCCCGTGCGGTCGTCGGTCTCGACGAACACGCCGCAGATCGTGGCCGGACCCGAGGCCGGCGTGTAGCGCCCACCGCTGATCTTGGTGGTGAACCGGCGCAGCGGCTCGTCCTTCTGGTTGCCGATGACGCTGTCATAGTCGGCGCAGGCGCCGGCGTCGGTCTGGTAGGCGGTGCCGCCCGGCAGGACCTGGCAGTCGGCGGTCGGGACGTGGGTGTGGGTGCCCACGACCAACGAGGCGCGGCCGTCGCAATAGTGGCCCATGGCCATCTTCTCGGACGTGGCCTCGCAGTGCATGTCGACGATCACCGCGTCGGCCACCTGGCCCAGCGGCGCCTTGTCCAGCTCGCGGTCGGCGGCGGCGAACGGATCGTCCATGGCGTCCATGTGGACGCGGCCCAGCAGGTTGACGACGAACACCGTCTTGCCGCTGTCGGTCTGGAAGAGGTGGCTGCCACGCCCCGGGGCGTCGGACAGGATCGGGTAGTTGGCCGGGCGGATCAGGCGCGGCTCGCGGACGATGTAGGTCAGGGCCTCGCGCTGGTCCCAGCTGTGATTGCCCAGGGTCAGGCAGTCGGCGCCGGCCTCGAACAGCTCGCGGGCGGTGTTCTCGGTGATGCCGAAGCCGGCCGCGGCGTTCTCGGCGTTGATGATCACGAACTCGAGCCCGAGACGGCGGCGAAGATCGGGCAGATGGTCGGCCAGGCCGTCGCGGCCCGACTTGCCGACGACATCGCCGAAGAAGGCGAAACGCATCAGAAGTCCTTAAGCGGGCCCTGATCGGCCCATGTCATTGACGGCCATATACTCTTTTTCGGTGAGAATGGCGTCCAGCCTTTGATCGTGCGGCTCGTGCGGCAAATTCTCGACCTTTTGGCCACTATAGGCCAGGCCCAGGACGAGAACGCGCTTGCGGGCCCGCAGGGCCTCCAGCGCCCGGTCGTAATAGCCGCCGCCCTGCCCCAGCCGCAGGCCGTCGGCCTGAAAGGCGAGCAGCGGGGTGACGACCAGGTCCGGCTCCAGCACGGGCTGCTCCGGCGGCGGACAGCGCAGGCCGATGGCGTCATGGACCAGCACCTGCCCGGCGTCCCAGCACCGGAACACCATCTCGCCCTCGTCCTTGTCCAGGACCGCCGGGAGAGCCAGGGTCCAGCCGGCCTCGCGCATCTGGTCGGCCAGGATGCGCGGCGACACCTCCGAACCCAGGCCGTGATAGAGCGCGGCGACCTTGCCGACAGGATCGGGGAACAGCTTGGCCAGCGGCTCGCGGGCCACGTCGGCGATCATCCAGTCGGCTTCGGGATGTTCGAGGGCCAGCTGCTTGCGCTGGTTCCGCAGGAAGACGCGCAGCGCGATCTTGGCCGCGAGGGGGTCGGCGATGGTCATCGCCTGTCTATAGCGCGTTTAGGGAAAAGGTGGCGGCGCCGCGAAGAACCGTGAAGACGTTTCAATCCACTCGAACCTGTCAGTAACAGGTGGGCCCCGTGTTCCCGCAGCCACGGCCACGGGAGGGAACAGGTCCCGATAGAGAGATTAAGGTCCCTGGGATAAGAAATCTTCGACGAGAGCCACAGCATGACCCGCCGTCTGACAAGATAGGGCTTCGGAGGGCGGATTGCTAGCGGCGCGGTGACGCGGGGCGCGGTATGCAGGTTTCATACCGCGTGCTAAGGTGTCGGCGGAGGCCCGTCATGAGCACAGTCGCCAAACGCACCGTCAGTCTTCCTGCCGAACAGTCCCGCTATATCGACGACCTCGTCGCGGCCGGCGCCTACGCCTCGGCTAGTGAGGTCGTCCGCGCCGGCGTTCGCGCCTTGCAGGAACGAGACGCCGCAGTCGAGCGGTGGCTGCGGGAAGACGTTGCGCCGGTCTATGACGCAATGCTCGATGATCCCAATCGCGCCATCGCAGCTGAAGAAGTGTTCGCCTCCATCCGCGCGCATCATGCCGGCCGGTTGAAGACCAAACCGTGATGCGGAAGGTCGCCTTCTCGCCAGAAGCGCGCGACGACCTCTTCGACCTTTACCGATATATCGCCAATCGCGGCGCCCCCAACGCGGCCATGGCCTACATGGCTCGGCTGGAGTCGCGTTGCGCCAACCTGGCGGCATTTCCGGAGCAGGGACTGCTCCGCGATGACATTCGTCCTGGCCTGAGGCTACTGGGTTTTGAACGAAGGACCGAGATCGCCTTCCACGTCACGCCGGACTTCGTCGTGATCGACCGCATCTTCCACGGCGGGCGCGATGTCGACGCCGGCCTCGACGACTGATTACTCCGCCGCCAGCTTTTCCAGCTTCTCGGCCGCCGCGTCCAGGGCGCGGATGGCGGCGATCTCGGCCTTGGTGCCTTCCTGGTTCAGGCGGGCGATCTCGGCGTTGGCGTGGGCCAGGCGCAGCTTCATGTCCGACAGCTCGTCGGCCATCAGCAGGGCGCCCATCAGGAACAGCCGGGTCTCGCCCAGCTGGCCGACGTCCTGGCTGACCTGGCGGACCTGGCGATCGAACAGGCGGGCCAGCTCGGTCAGGTGCGGCTCCTGGCCGTCCTCGCAACCGACCATATAGGGCCGGCCGTTCACGTGAATGGTCACCTGGGCCATGCGTCAGGCCTCCCCGCGATCGTCGGCTTTGGGGTCGTCGAACAGGTCCTGGTCCTGCTCCGGCGAGACGGCGTGGCCGTCGTGATGCGCGTGGTCGTCATTGGCCACGGACTCGTCGCCCAGGGCGGAACGGATCTCGGCGATCGCGCGGCCCAGGGCGGCCGAGGCCTGTTCGCCGGCTTCCTCCAGCGCCTTTTCACGCTCGCGGGCGGCTTCCAGGTCGGCGACCAGGCGCAGGCGCTCTTCGTCGGCGAAAACCTCGGGGAACAGGCCCGGCTCGGCCGAGGACACGGCCGCCGCAGGCGCGCGCGCGGCCTCGGCGGCCTTGGCCGCCTGGCGCTGCTCAAGCTGAGCCACCGCGCGCTCGAGACGGCGCACGGCAAGGTCGAGGGCCGTACCGTCGGCCGGGATCATCGGCGATTTCCAATCATGCGACGCAACATATAGATGGAGCCCGTCTATGCCAGTCGTCAGGGCGAGATTTGGGCGGCGCGGAGCCCTTAGCAGCATTCATTGAGCCGGTCTCAGTTTCTGAGGTCTTGACTTCGCGCCTTTCCCCCGCAAAACGCGCACCCAAATAGGGAACGCCGGTCGAACCCGACACGGCGGTCATAACAGGAGAAAGACCCATGGCTATTCGCGTCGCCATCAACGGCTTCGGCCGCATCGGACGTCTGGTCCTGCGCTCCATCGCCGAGCATGGCCGCCGCGACATCGAGGTCGTCGCCATCAACGACCTGGGTCCGGTCGAAACCAACGCCCACCTCCTGCGCTACGACAGCGTCCACGGCCGCTTCCCCGGCACGGTCACCTCGGGCGAGGACTGGATCGACGTCGGCATGGGCAAGATCAAGGTCACGGCCATCCGTGATCCCAAGGACCTGCCGCACAAGGAACTCAACGTCGACATCGCGTTCGAGTGCACGGGCATCTTCACCGCTCGCGACAAGGCCGCCCTGCACCTGGAAGCCGGCGCCAAGCGCGTGCTGGTCTCCGCCCCCGCCGACGGCGCCGACAAGACCATCGTCTACAAGGTCAACCACGAGACCCTGACCGCCGACGACATCGTCGTCTCGAACGGTTCGTGCACCACCAACGCCCTGGCTCCGGTCGCCAAGGTCCTGCAGGACCTGGTCGGCATCGAGCGCGGCTACATGACCAC
Source organism: Caulobacter sp. GW456-12-1-14-TSB4 (assembly GCF_059424195.1). Taxonomy (NCBI): domain Bacteria; kingdom Pseudomonadati; phylum Pseudomonadota; class Alphaproteobacteria; order Caulobacterales; family Caulobacteraceae; genus Caulobacter; species Caulobacter sp. GW456-12-1-14-TSB4. Next base: position 24,055 of record NZ_JBWKZF010000016.1, on the reverse strand, counting down.
GATCCACAGCTACACCGGCGACCAGCCGACGCTGGACACCATGCACAAGGACCTCTACCGCGCCCGCGCCGCGGCCCTGAGCATGATCCCGACCTCGACCGGCGCCGCCAAGGCCCTGGGCCTCGTTTTGCCGGAACTGAAGGGCAAGCTGGACGGTTCGTCGATCCGCGTCCCGACCCCGAACGTCTCGGTCATCGACCTGAAGGTCGTGCCTTCGCGCGACACCACGGTCGCCGAGGTCAACGCCGCCCTGCAGGCCGCCGCCGATGGTCCGATGAAGGGCGTGCTGTTCACCACGACCGACCCGCTGGTCTCGTCGGACCTGAACCACATCGCCGCCAGCTCGACGGCCGCCCTGCCCCAGACCCAGGTCATCGAGGGCAAGCTGGTCCGCGTGCTCAGCTGGTACGACAACGAGTGGGGCTTCGCGACCCGCATGAGCGACACCGCTCTGGAAATGGCGAAGTTCCTCTAAGGAACGCCTACCCAGCCCCGCTCCCGCAAGGAGCGGGGTTTTCCTTGGCTCCTCGGGAGCCGCCCTCGTCCTTCGACAGGCTCAGGATGAGGGCTACTGACGATTTCACTCTTGAACCTCATCCTGAGCTTGTCGAAGGACGAGGTTCAACGCACCGCAGGACGCCCCATGACCTTCCGCACCCTCGACACCGCCGACCTCGCCGGCAAGCGCGCCCTGGTCCGGGTGGACTTCAACGTTCCGGTCGATGGCGGCAGGATCACCGACGACACCCGCCTGCGCGCGGCGCTGCCGACCATCGCCTACCTGTCCAAGCAAGGCGCCAAGGTCGTCCTGCTGGCCCACTTCGACCGCCCCAAGGGCAAGGTCGTGCCGGAGATGAGCCTGGCCTTCGTGGCCGAGCCGCTCAGCAAACTGCTGGAACAGCCGGTGGCCTTCGCCAGCGACTGCATCGGCGATGAAGCCGCCAACGCCATCAACGGTCTGGAAAACGGCGGCGTCGCGCTGCTGGAGAACGTCCGCTTCCACGCCGGCGAAGAGAAGAACGACCCCGACTTCGCCAAGGCCCTGGCCGCCAACGGCGACGTCTATGTCAACGACGCCTTCAGCGCCGCCCACCGCGCCCACGCCTCGACCGAAGGCCTGGCCAAGCTGCTGCCGGCCTATCCGGGCCTGTCGATGCAGCGCGAGCTGGAAGCCCTGGACGCGGCGCTGGGCAACCCGAAGAAGCCGGTGATCGGCATCGTCGGCGGCTCCAAGGTCTCGACCAAGCTGGACCTGCTCAACAACCTGGTCGCCAAGCTGGATCGCCTGGCGATCGGCGGCGGCATGGCCAACACCTTCCTGTTCGCCCAGGGCCACGACGTCGGCGGCTCGCTCTGCGAAAAGGACTTGGCCGACACCGCCCGCGAGATCATCGCCAAGGCCGCCGAGGCCGGCTGCGAACTGCTGCTGCCGATCGACGTGGTCGTGGCCAAGAAGGTCGCGCCGGGCGTCGAGACCGCTGTCCGTCCGCTGGACGGCGTGCAGGCCGACGACCTGATCCTGGACGCCGGTCCGGAAAGCGCCAAGCGCCTGCTGGCCGCCATGGATGAAAGCGTCACACTGATCTGGAATGGTCCGCTTGGTGTTTTCGAAGTCCCTCCGTTCGACGAAGCGACCGTTTCGGCAGCGAAACATGCTGCTTCGCTAGCAACGTCGGGTAAACTTGTAGCGGTGGCGGGTGGCGGTGATACTGTCGCCGCACTGAACCACGCTGGCGTATCGGCCGAATTTACTTTCGTCTCGACCGCCGGTGGCGCGTTTCTAGAGTGGATGGAGGGCAAGACGCTTCCGGGCGTCGCTGCGCTCGAATCCTGATCTATTCCGGCTGGCGCGGATCGTGCAGATCCGCGCTGGTCAGGCGACTGACTGTCCCGGGCAGAGAACGCACAAGCGTCACGGCCCCAAAAACAAGAAACGATCCAACCACTTAACGCTTGCAGGAGAGAAATACGTGGCTCGCATCACGCTGCGCCAGCTGTTGGACCATGCCGCCGAGCATGAGTACGGCTTGCCCGCCTTCAACATCAACAACATGGAACAGGGCCTGGCGATCATGGAGGCGGCCGAAGCCGTCAACTCGCCGGTCATCATCCAGGCCTCGCGCGGGGCGCGGAACTACGCCAACGACATCATGCTGGCCAAGATGATCGACGCTCTGGTCGACATCTATCCGCACATCCCGGTCTGCATGCACCAGGACCACGGCAACGGCCCGGCGACCTGCGCCACGGCGATCCAGTACGGCTTCACCTCGGTGATGATGGACGGCTCGCTGATGGAAGACGCCAAGACCCCGGCCAGCTACGAGTACAATGTCGATGTCACCCGCAAGGTGGTCCAGATGGCCCACAGCTGCGGCGTCTCGGTCGAGGGCGAGCTGGGCGTGCTGGGCTCGTTGGAGACCGGCATGGGCGAGGCCGAGGACGGCCACGGCTTCGAGGGCAAGCTGAGCCACGACGAGCTGCTGACTGATCCCGACCAAGCGGTCGACTTCGTGCAGGCGACCGGCGTCGACGCCCTGGCCATCGCCATGGGCACCAGCCACGGCGCCTACAAGTTCACGCGCAAGCCGGACGGCGACGTCCTGGCCATGAACGTGATCGAGGAAATCCACCGCCGCCTGCCCAACACCCACCTGGTGATGCACGGCTCCTCGTCGGTCCCGCAGGACCTGCAGGACATCATCAACCAGTACGGCGGCGAGATGCCCCAGACCTGGGGCGTGCCGGTCGAAGAGATCCAGCGCGGCATCAAGCACGGCGTGCGCAAGATCAATGTCGACACCGACAACCGCATGGCCATCACCGGCGCGATCCGCAAGCTGCTGGCCGAGAAGCCGGGCGAGTTCGACCCGCGCGCCTACATGAAGCCGGCCAAGGAAGCCATGCGCAAGGTCTGCCAGGCTCGCTTCGTCGAGTTCGGCTCGGCCGGCTACGCCGACAAGATCAAGGCGCTGTCGACCGCGACCATGGCCAAGCGCTACACCGCTGGCGAGCTGGACGCCAAGTTCGGCGCCGCCGCGGCCAAGGCCGCCGCCGAGTAAGGCGATCTGACGATTGAAGACGAAGGGCCTCCCGGAGCGATCCGGGAGGCCTTTTTTATTCTGCCGCGAGGAAGCGGCGGCGACGGGCGAGCAGCTTTACCGCGCCAGCCCCGACCGCGCCGCTGAGCAGCATGGCCAGGGTGAACCAGGGCCCCACGAACGCGTAGGTCTCCTGCCAGCAGTGCAAGCCATCGACCGCCGCCGCGACGCCCCCACAAAACAGACCGCAGGCGAAACCGGTCAGGGCGGGCTGCTCCAGGTCGATATCGCGCAGGCCGGCCATCGCCAGGGCCAGCATCGGCGCGGCGATGACCAGGATGTTGCCGACGCAGATCGCGGCGTTGGGCCAGTAAAGCGTCGCCAGGGCGCTCGCCGTCATGCCGGAGGCCTGGACGCCGGCGGCGATCAGCATGGCGCTGGCCAGGGCCGCCGCGCCGGCCAACGCCAAGAGACCGGTGGTCCGGCAACGGGCGATCCAGGTCGCGGCGACCAGGGCCAGGACTGCCACGGCGGCGGGATAGGCGACCTTGACCCAGAAGAACGGTTGGAAGACGGCGGCCGACAAATCCGGGCGCAGGTCCAGCCAGGCCAGGATCATCAACACGCCCGTCAGGGCCCCGGCGCCGGCCACCTCGGCCAGCCTCCACGGCAAGGTCTCGGCCGCCCAGATGGGCGCGCCCGCGCTCGCTCCGTCCCCACCTTCATAGATGGGCGGAGCGACGGTGTCGTCGATCGTCACGCGCCTCTCCCCACAGAGCCGTATGGCGGTTGCTGCCATGCCTACCGCGTCTCATTCGCGAAAGGCGGCGGCACTTGAGTGGCGTAACGACGGTTTGTCAATCGACCGGAAGGCGACGATACGAAACTTGATCGTAGCGCGGTCCGGAGAGACGTCTGGCGCCTACCAGCGCAGCGCCCAGCGCCCGATCAATGCGCCCAGGGCCGCCAGGAGCAGGACCCCAAGGCTGTACCAGAGCGCCACGAAGGTGAAGGTGTTCTCCGCGCAGTGCAGGCCGTAGACCGTCGCCGCCACGCCGCCGGAGAACAGACCCGTGGCCAGGCCGGCCAGCACGGGCCGGGTCGGAGCCATGCCACGCACCACCCACAGGCCCAGACCCAACATCGGCAGGCCCAGCATCAGGATGTTGCGGCTGCAGACGTGCCAGGAATGGCCGCGCAGCATGTGCAGCGCCCTCTGGATATCGGGGCTCATCATCGCCTGGACGACGCCGGCCACCACGAACACCGCCAGGACGCAGAGGCCCAGGATCCAGCCGCGCCGGCCCGAACCGGTCGGTCGCGCCAGCTGCTCGATGGCCAGGTAGCCAGCCAGTCCCAGAAGACCCGTATAGAGCGCCTTCATCCAGAACATGCCGCCCCGCATGGCCGGCATCAGGTCGTGACGCGTGTGCAGCCAGGCCAGCACCAGAACCAGAGCCGCCATGGCGCCCAGGCCAGCGACCATCGCCAGACGCTTCGGCGGCGCGCGCGAGACTTCCGTGTCCGAGGCCAGGGCGTCGATCAGATCATCCGTCCGCACGGCGCATCCTTTCAGCCAGGGCCTTCAGCGCCCGGTGCAGGGCGACCTTGGCCGCGCCCTCGGAAATGCCGGCCTTCGCGCCCGCCTCGGCCAGTGAGAGACCCGTCAGCTTGACGTCCGACACCAGGGTCCGCTGGCGTTCGGTCAAGGTGGACAGGGCCCGATCCAGCTCCAGCCCGACACCCGGTTCGGGCTCGTCGGCGGCCAGGAACTCGATGTGATCCTCGATCGGCAGGGTCTGGCGGACCTTTCGCCGCCGCCAGTGGTCGATCAACTTGTAGCGCGCCACCGCGTGCGCCCAGGCGGTGAAGGACTGGGACGAGTCCCAGGTCGACCGCTTCAGGTGCACCGCCAGCAACGTCTCCTGCACAAGATCCTCCACATCGCCGGGCGCGCCGGCCATCCGTCGCGCGAAATAGGCGCGCAGCCGGGTTCCGAGAGCGGCCAGGCACTCGCGATAGGCCGCGGCGTCGCCGTCCAGCCCGCGCAGCATCAGCGCCTTCAAACGGGTCTCGGTATCCGTCACGCCTACCCCTATTCGCGCGCGAGGGGCGGATGGTTACACGGTGTCGTGTCGCCCAGGAAAGCGCCCCGCCGAAATTTTGTTCGCCGAGCGATGTAACCTCGCGTCCAGTCGCTTCGTATCTCCCCTCGACCGGGCGGCGACGCGCTGCCCGGCGCCCACAGAAACACCTCAAGGAGAAACCCCATGAACCGCACCGCCGCCACCGCCGCCCTCGCCGCTGTCCTGGCCCTCTCGGCCGGCGTCTCGATGGCCTCGGCCGATGACCACATGAAGGCCAAGGGCGACCAGGAGAAGTGCTACGGCGTCGCCAAGGCCGGCGAGAACGACTGCAAGGCCGGCGCTGGCACCTCGTGCGCCGGCACCTCGAAGGCCGACTACCAGGGCAACGCCTGGAAGATGGTCAAGAAGGGCACCTGCGTGACGATCCAGACCCCGGCCGGCATGGGCTCGCTGACGCCGAAGGCCTAAGCCCTCCCCTTACACCGTCTCCCCGGCGAAAGCCGGGGCCCAGATGGAAGGGCGCTGGGGTGGGTTCTACGACCTCAGCGCTCTTCCAATCAGCCCAAGCGCCCCGAGATCTGGGTCCCGGCTTTCGCCGGGAAGATCGGGTTTGGTTGAGATAGGTCCCATGACCCCCACCGCCGGCCTCGGCCTCAAATCCCAGCACTATGCCGATGCGCTCGCGTGCGAGACGGAAGGCCTGTGGTTCGAGGTCCATCCCGAGAACTACATGTCGGCCGGCGGACCGCGTCTGGCGGCGCTGGAGGCCATCCGCGAACGCCGGCCGATCTCGCTGCACGGCGTGGGCCTGTCGCTCGCCGCCGACGCCGATCCGGACCGCGAGCATCTGGCCGCCCTCAAGCGCCTGGCCGACCGGTTCGAGCCGTTCGTGGTCTCCGAACACCTGGCCTGGTCGACGCATCGCGGTCAGCATCAGCCCGACCTCCTGCCCTTCCCCCGCACCCAAGCGGCCCTGGCCCGCATCGCCGGCAATATCGGCCGGATGCAGGACGCCCTGGATCGCCGAGTGCTGATCGAGAACCCCTCGCTCTACCTGCCCCTGACCGGTCACGACCTGGACGAGGTCGATTTCCTCAAGGCCCTGGTCGAGACGACCGGCTGCGGCCTGCTGGTCGACGTCAACAACGTCTTCGTCAGCGCCAGCAATCTCGGCTACGGCGCCGAGGCCTATCTGGACGCCCTGCCGGCCGAGGCGATCGGCGAAATCCACCTGGCGGGCCACGGCCTGGACGAAGGCGGCTCAAGCCTGTTGATCGACACGCATGGCGCGCCCGTGGCCGAGCCCGTCTGGGCGCTTTATCGCCGCCTGATCGACCGCATCGGCCCGCGCCCGACCCTGATCGAGCGCGACGACGACATCCCCGACTTCGCGACGCTGATGGCCGAGCGCGACCGCGCCGCCGCGATGCTGGAGCCGGTTCATGCCTGAGCTCCTCGATTTCCAGGACGCCTTCGTCGCGGCCCTCGACGGCGAACGCGCGGCGCTGTCGCCCTGGCTGGCGCCCGGCGCGGGCGAGGCCGGCCTCTCGGTCTATCGCAACACTATTGCCCGCGGTTGCGTCGACGCCCTGGCCGCCAATTTCCCGACCGTGGCGTCCATGGTCGGCGAGGACTGGTTCCGCGCCGCCGCCGCGCTGTTCGCCCGCGAGGCCCCGCCGACGCACGCCGCCCTGCTCGACTATGGCGAGGATTTCCCCGCCTGGCTCGACCGCTTCCCGCCGGCCCAGGACACGCCCTATCTGGTCGGCGTCGCCCACCTCGACCGCCTGCGCACCGAGAGCCTGTTCGCCGCCGAGGCGCCGTCTCTGGCCGCCGAGGCGCTCGCCGCCCTGGCGCCGGAAGACCTCGCCGAGACGCGCCTGCGCCTGCACCCCAACATCCGCTTCGCCGCCTTCGACGCCGGCCTGCCCAGCCTGTGGGCGGCCGCCCATCAAGGCCGTGAAGACCTGGCGCTCTCCGAGACGCCCGAGACGCTTCTCTTCATCCGCGCCGCCCACCGCGTGATCGGCGCGGCCGAGACCGAGTTCCTCCGCGCCTGCCGCGACGGCCAGACCCTGGCCCAGGCCGCCGAGCGCGCGGGCGACGACGTCTCTTCAATCTTCGCCCGCCTGATCGGCGACGGCGCCTTCATGGAAATCAGCCGATGACCGCCCCTACGCTTCGCGCACCCTTCGACGCCTTCGCTCAAGCCGCCCGCAAGGTGCTGACCGAGGACGTCCTGGCCCTGGTCACCCGCTTCGGCGTGGCGGCGATCTTCTTCCAGTCGGGCCGCACCAAGGTGGATGGCGTCCTGCACATCACCGACGGGACCTATTCGCTGTTCGAGACCGAGTATCACGTGCCCCTGCTGCCGCCGGACGTGGCGGCGCATGTGGCCACCTATTCGGAGCACCTGTTCTCGATCCTGCTGGTGCTGGGCCTGTTCACGCGGCTTTCCGCGCTGGCGTTCCTGGGCATGACCGCGGTGATCGAAATCTTCGTCTATCCCGACGCCTGGCCGACGCACCTGTCCTGGGCGGGCCTGCTGCTGTTCCTGATCGCGCGCGGCGGCGGGAAGCTCAGCCTGGATCGCCTGCTGAAGATCGCTTGATCTCCTCCACCCCGTTCTTCCCGGCGAAAGCAGGGACCCAGGTCGTAAGGCTGTGAGGCGCATGCAGAAACGCCCGCGATCCTCTACGGCTCGCGGGCGCTCTTGCATCTGGGCCCCGGCTTTCGCCGGGGAGACGGATGTGGGGTCTAATGAATCGTCGGCATACGCGGCACGGGCTTGCGCCACAGCTGCGCGGTCAGGGCGTTGGCGATGCCGACCCAGCCGAGGTCCGGAGCCACGCCACCGCCGACCTTGCGGGCTTCGATCGCATAGGCCGCCGAGGCCGCCAGCGAGGCCGTGGCCGCGCCCAGCTGCCCGCCGACGCGGCGTGCGCCCAGGCCCAGCCACAGGGCGTTGAAACCCTGCACCAGGCTCCAGATCGTCAGCGCCCGCGTACGAGCCGGGCTGGCCGGCGCATTCCAGGTGCGCAGGCCCGACAGGGTCATGGCGATGAACAGCGGCGGCAGCAGCAGACTGGTCAGGGGCTTGGGCTGGTGGGCGACCGGCTCGTGCATCTCGGCGAACTCGACGGCGTACATCTCGTCGTCCAGCAGGTTCTCGTGCCGACGGCCCATCATCAGGGCCGCCAGGATCGCGCCGCCCGCCAGGGCCGCGCCGGCGGCGATCTGCACGGCGGGGTGAGGACCCTCGCGCCGATCCAGCTCGAAAGCCTCGCGGCCGGCCAGGGCGCGCTCGCGCGACTTTCCGTTGGCGATATGCATGGCGGGACTCCCTCGTGAACTCGCAAGGTCAAACAGCCCAGCTGAACCTTGGTTCCAGCGCGACCAGGACCCTCGCCTCATGATGGCGTGATCCGCGCCGCGCGCCAGCCGAAAACACCGCCGAAATGTCCGATCCTCGACTTTCGTCGAGGACAACCAGACCTTGTTCCATACCAAAGTCTCGTGCGGCCGTATGTCGCGTTAAGCAACAATGCGAGTTTACACGCAAAATATCTCGTTGTTTTCACAAGGATATTTTTTAAACTTCGCCATACCGACGTTTCCTGAGCGTGCTCCCCCGTTAAGCCTCTCTTGAAGTTCGGAGCGCAACTTTTCGCCGAAGCGCGGAGAGCAGGCGTCGCCAGGGTGGTGACGGACCAGGGCCTCAGCGTTAGGGAAACTACGCCGATGTCCTTCTTCAGGCCTCGCCAGGACGACACCAAGACCGCCCAGCTCGGCGAAATGGAAGCGGTGATCGCCGCCATCCATCGCAGCCAGGCGGTCATCGAGTTCAATCTCGACGGCACGATCATCACGGCCAACGAGAACTTCCTTAACACGCTGGGCTATTGCCTGAACGAGATCCAGGGCCGCCATCACAGCCTGTTCGTCGAGGCCGACTACGCCAAGAGCGGCGAGTACCGCGACTTCTGGCGTCGGCTGAACAGTGGCGAGTTCTTCTCCGACAAGTTCAAGCGCGTGGGCAAGGGCGGCCAGGAGATCTGGATCCAGGCCTCGTACAACCCGATCTTCGACAAGGCCGGCAAGCCGGTGAAGGTGGTGAAGTTCGCCGCCGACATCACCGCCGTCGAGCTGGAACGCGCCGCCGCCGAGGCCGCCCGCAAGAAGGCCGACGAGGACAACAACCTGGTGTCCGTGGTGGCCGAAGGCCTGCGCCGCCTGGCGCGCGGCGACGTCAGCGAGCACATGACCTCGCTGGTGGATCCGCGCTACGTCCAGATCAAGGCCGACTTCAACACCGCCGTCGACAGCCTGCGCGAAACCGTCTCGATCATCGCCCAGCGCACCAACACCATGCAGGCCGGCATCGACGAGGTGTCGTTCGCCTCGGACGACCTGGCCCGCCGCACCGAGCAGCAGGCCGCCAGCCTGGAAGAGACCGCCGCCGCCCTCGACGAGATCACCGCCACGGTGGTGCGCAGCGCCGAGGGCGCCAAGCGCGCCTCGAACGCCGCCTCGTCCGCGCGGATCGACGCCGGCCGTTCCGGCGAGGTCGTCCAGCAGGCCATCAACGCCATGGGCGAGATCGAGAAGTCCTCGGCCCAGATCGGCAACATCATCGGGGTGATCGACGAGATCGCCTTCCAGACCAACCTTCTGGCTCTGAACGCCGGCGTCGAGGCTGCTCGCGCGGGTGAAGCTGGCCGTGGCTTCGCCGTCGTCGCCCAGGAAGTCCGGGCTCTCGCCCAGCGCTCCGCCGACGCGGCCAAGGAGATCAAGACCCTGATCGCCAACTCGACCGCCCAGGTCGATCGCGGCGTGAAGCTGGTCGGCGAAAGCGGCGCCTCGCTGGACGGCATCGTCAACAAGGTCGGGGAGATCGACGGCCTGATCTCGGAAATCGCCCGCTCGTCGCAGGAACAGGCCACCGCCCTCAATCAGGTCAACAGCGCCGTCAACCAGATGGACCACGTGACCCAGCAGAACGCGGCCATGGTGGAAGAGACCACGGCGGCCGCCGCCAACCTGCGCACCGAGGCTCATGACCTGGCTGGCCTGGTGAAGCGCTTCAACACCGGCCAGGACCACTCGCAACCCGTCGCCCAGAACCGCCGCCCGGGCGCCCGCGCGGCCTAGACCTCGAGCGGCATGGAGCGGCCAGTCTAACGCCAACCCCGATTTCCCCAGCCAAAGCCGGGGCCCGGATCGTAGGGCTGTGAGGCGCATGCAGAAACGCCCGCGATCCTGACCGGATCGCGGGCGCTCTTGCACCTGGGCCCCGGCTTTCGCCGGGGAGACGGATCGTAGGCGAGGCTTAAGCCGGCAGCTCGCCCATCGCGCTCTGCAGGTAGTTCTGGTCGCCCAGCGACTTGACCAGGCCCAGCTGCATTTCGAGGAAGTCGATGTGCTCCTCGGTGTCGGTCAGGATCTCGCGCAGGATCTCGCGGCTGACATAGTCGCGCACGGTCTCGCACTCGACGATGCCCGGGACCAGGAGCTCGCGGTTGAACAGCTCGACGTTCAGGTCGCTGGCCAGGCATTCCGGCACGGTCTCGCCGATCTTCAGCTTGTGCAGGTCCTGGAGGTTCGGGAGCCCTTCCAGGAACAGGATGCGGTTGATCAGCTTGTCGGCGTGCTTCATCTCGCCGATCGATTCGTCGTAGATGATCTTGCCGAGGCGCTTGAAGCCCCAGTTGTCGTACATCCGCGCGTGCAGGAAGTACTGGTTGATCGCGGTCAGTTCGTTGGTGAGCACCGCATTCAGAATACGGATGACGCCGGCGTCGCCCTTCATGGCCGCCTCCTTAAGGTTCGCTGTTCGGGCGGAACCTGGGGCAAGCCGATCCGGGCTTCAACCGCTATCTGTGCAAGTGTTTCGCAGGCTCACAAAAATCTGTGAGAGTGCTTCGCGATAGCCCGTAGAGTAGAGTTTCGCGCCGTTACTCGGCTGCGCCAAGCTCTATTCCGCTGCGAATGCGAGGGCTTCGCGGCTTTCCTGGATCATCTGGCGCATCTCGCATACGCACTTGGCGCACTGAGCCTGGCAGCCTTTGGAACGGAAGATGTCAGCCGGACGGCTGGCGCCAGCGTCGATGGCGGCGCGCACTTCGCGCTCGCGGATGCCGTTACAGTTACAAACGTACAAGGAAGGAACGCCCTACCCGATTGAGTGTCATTCTCAATTAGCGGGTCGCGACGACTTTTGCAACTGACTCTCACTATGGTTAGCAGCGTCGTAGGGTCGCATACTCCTTCTCTCCTTCTGGGCGGTCGCGCAGGGGCTCAAATTGGCATAAAGCCACGCCATGACCGCCGATTGCCGCCTCTACCTGATCACCCCGCCGTCCCTGACCGACCTGGCCGCCTTCGGCCGCCAGCTGGCCAAGGCCCTGGAAGGCGGCGACGTCGCCGCGCTGCAGATCCGCCTGAAGGACGCGCCGGACGACGTGATCGCCGCCGCCGTCGACGCCCTCTCGCCGATCGCCCAGGCCCGCGACGTGGCCGTGATCCTCAACGATCGCCCCGATCTCGCCGCCCGCCTGGCGGTGGACGGCGTCCATGTCGGCCAGTCGGACATGGCCCTGAAGGACGCGCGCAAGCTGATGGGCCAGCGGATGGTCGGCGTCACCTGCCACGACAGCCGCCACCTGGCGATGGAAGCCTCGGAAGGCGGGGCCGACTACGTCGCGTTCGGGGCCTTCTTCCCGACCACGACCAAGGACGCCCCGACCACCGCCGAGCCCGAGATCCTGACCATCTGGCAGGAGACGATGGAGACGCCGTGCGTGGCCATCGGCGGCATCACGGCGGCCAACGCCGCGCCCCTGGCCACGGCCGGCGCGGACTTCCTGGCCGTCTCGGCCGGGGTCTGGGCGCACCCCGAAGGCCCGGACGCCGGTGTCGCCGCCCTGAACGCCGCCATCACCGAAGGGCTGGGGCTGCGCAAATAAGGCGAAATAACGGCGTTCTCTTGTGACGCACTGCACACAGGCATAGCGTCCTCCCCAGCGAACAAAAGTAGAGGGGGAGACGCAGTGATGACGCGACTCAAGTTGTGTTTGCTTAGCGTATCGGTCCTGGCGTTTTCCGGCGCCGCGACCGCGGAGACCTGGAAACAGGCGCCGGGGGACACCAAGTCCTACTACGACGCCGACTTCACGCGCGTGGACCAGTCCAGTGGGCTGGTCGTCACCCGCGTCGCCGAGGGCAAGCCCAACGGCCCCTACAAGAACTGGCCGGCCAACAAGGGTCCGATCCTGGTCTTCGCGCTGGACTGCGGGGCCGACAAGTGGATGGACCTTGGGATGGACTTCGACGGCTCCAAGGGCCTGCCCAAGGGCTGGCGCAAGGAAGCCAAGATCGACGACATCTCCGGCGCCGTCGGCAAGGCCGGGAAGCTGGCCTGCGAGACGAAGGATACGCTGCCGAAGGTGGAGCTGCCTTAAACACCCACTCCGTCTTCCCGGCGAAAGCCGGGACCCAGATCGAACCCGAAGCATCGCGGGGTCTGGCGAGGCCGAAAGGCGCGTCATCCCAAACCGCTCCGGATGGATCTGGGCCCCCGGCTTTCGCCGGGGAAACGGTTGTGGAGCGAAGGATCAGTTCAGCCCCACCAGCTTCTCCGGGTTGCGCATCGCATAGACCGCCGCGATGCGGCCGTTCTCGATCTCCAGGCTCATGGTCTGGAAGACGACGCCGTTCGACGCCAGGACGAGGCCCGGCTGGCCGTTGACGCGCGCCAGGCGAACCGTCGTGTCGGCCGGCGGCGGGAACTTGCGCCTGATGCCCTGCAGCATGGCCACCAGCTTGGTCGCGCCATAGATCGGGTTGAGGTTGGCGTTGGCCTTGCCGCCGCCGTCGGCGTGCCAGACCACGTCCTCGGCCAGCAGGTCGCGCAGCGCCACCTCGTCGCCGGTCACCAGGGCCTGGAAGAAGGCCGTGGTCAGCTTGCGCTCCTCGTCGACGCTGGGCGTGTAGCGCGGCCGGTCGCGGCGTACGTGCTCGCGAGCCCGTGAGGCCAGCTGGCGGCAGGCGGTCTCGCTGCGGCCCAGGGCGGCGGCGATCTCGGCGAAGGGGGTGTCGAAGACATCGTGCAGCAGGAACGCCGCCCGCTCCAGCGGGGTCAGCCGCTCCAGAGCCAGCAGGAAGGCCACCGACAGGTCGGCGTCGCCGCCGGCCTCGAAGTCGGGCTCGACCACCGGCTCGGGCAACCATTCGCCGACATAGACCTCGCGCCGGGCGCGGGCCGATTTCATCCGGTCCAGGGCCAGGCGGGTGACCACGCGGTTGAGATAGGCGCCGGGCTCCTCGACGGTCTCGGCGTCGACCTTGCGCCAGCGCAGCCAGGCGTCCTGCACGACATCCTCGGCCTCGGCCCGCGAGCCGAGCATGCGGTAGGCCAGGCCCGTCATGGCCGAGCGGCGCTGCTCGAAGATCGCGTCCGCAGCTGTCATCTCCGCACCGCCACCGCCTCCCCGGCCACCTCGACACGTGAGCAGGTCTTGCCGTGGCCCATCGCGTACTTGACCGTGGGATAGACCCGCGCGGCGGCGATGGCGAGGGCGATCGCCGACAGGCCCTTGGGACCCCAGCGCTCCAGCACGTCGTCGCGCAGGGCGTCGGAGCGCTCCAGGTCGCGGGCCAGCGAGGCCTTGGCGAAGCGGAAGGCCAGGCCCGCGTCCGATCCCATCAGGGCAAGGTCGCCGGTCAGGATCCCGCGCAGCACGTCGGGCGGCACGCCGTGCTCCTGCGCCATGCGCACGCCGATCTGCACGCACGGCCCGCAGTCCTCGGCCAGGGTCGCCGCCAGGCCCGCCCCCGCCAGGGCCTCGGCCGGCGCGCCCTCGCGATAGCCCGCCAGGGTCCGCGCGCCTCGGAAGGCGTTCAGCGCCTTGGGGCTGGCCTCCAGCAGGTCGCGGATATAGGTCGCGTCGTAGGCGTAGCGCGTCTCGAAGCGGTCGATCGCGGCGGTCATGATCGCCTTCAGCATCGTCAGGCCTCTCGCGTCTTGAAGGCCGCCACCGCCAGCCACAGCGTCAGCAGGGTCGGCAGGAAGACGCCCGGAAAGTCCCGCGCCAGCAGCGGCCACGGCAGGGCGCTGCCGCAGAACGGCGTGATGATGTGGATGATCGCATGCACGCCCTGGAACGCGGCGGCGACCGCCACCGCGCCCGCGTGCCGGCGCAGGTCCAGCGCCCCCAGCAGGGTCCCGATGCCGCAGGCCAGATAGGTCGCGCCGATGTCGCGCACGAAGTGGTCGTTGAACGGTCCGGTCTGGATGACCCCGGGAATGGTCAGGTACCAGGGATAGGGGATGGTCAGCATCACCAGGCCGTTCCCCAGGAACAGCACCGTCAGTCCGATCGCGATCCAGCGCATGTCGCCCTCCGAATGGATTTCGGAAGACAGGACGAGACAGGCTCCGCCGACGTGACACGGTTCGGCGAAAAATCATCCGGAGACGCCGTTAAGCCTGTCGAATCAACGGCGCCTTGCCATCCCGCCTGTGGACGACTAGTTTCCGCGCCCGTTCTTTCACACCGTCGACCTACCGCTCCGCCGCCGGACTTTCCGGCGGGCGTCGACGGCATTGCCTTGAGGATTACACGCCGTGGCTACCCCTTCCGCCCTCCTGAACGTCATGATCGACGCGGCCCGGAAGGCCGCCCGTGGCCTGGCTCGCGACTTCGGCGAAGTCACGGAGCTGCAGGTCTCCAAGAAGGGCGCGGCGGACTTCGTCACCAATGCCGACCTCAAGGCCGAACAGACCCTGTTCGAGATCCTGACCAAGGCCCGCCCGGGCTACAGCTTCCTGGGCGAAGAGCGCGGCATGATCGAGGGCACCGACAAGACCCACACCTGGATCGTCGACCCGCTGGACGGCACCACCAACTTCATGCACGCCATCCCGCACTTCGCGGTCAACATCGCCCTGCAGCGTGAAGGCGAAGGCGTCGTCGCCGGCGTCACCTACAACCCGATCTCCAACGACCTGTTCTGGGTCGAAAAGGGCAAGGGCGCGTTCCTGGGCGCCGAGAAGCGCCTACGCGTCGCCGCCCGCCGGAACCTGGACGAAAGCGTCCTGGCCACGGGCGTGCCGTTCGCCGGCAAGCCGGGCCACGGCCAGTTCCTGAAGGAGCTGCACCAGGTCAGCCAGAAGGTCGCCGGCGTCCGCCGCTTCGGCGCCGCCTCGCTGGACCTGGCCTGGGTCGCCGCCGGCCGCTTCGACGCCTACTGGGAGCGCAACGTGCATCCCTGGGACGTCGCCGCCGGCGTGCTGATGATCCAGGAGTCGGGCGGCAAGGTCACCACGATCGACGAGAACGACCTGGACGTCGTCAACGGCAAGTCGATCCTGGCCAGCAACCAGGACCTCTACCCGCAGATCCTGGAGAAGCTGCGGGCGGCGTAGGATTTGTGATGGCGAGGGCGCGAAAGCCCTCGCCAAACCGTCACATCCCGGCGCTAAATCGCGCCCCATGACCCTGCTCACCCGTCGCGCCATGACCACCGCCGCGCTCGCCGGCACCCTGCTTCCGGGCCTCGCCTTCGGGCAGGCGAAAAAGCCCCTCGTCATCGGCCATCGCGGCTGCAGCGGCGAGCGGCCCGAGCACACAGCGCTGAGCTACGAGCGCGCCATCGAGCAGGGCGCGGACTTCATCGAGCCCGATCTGGTCCCGACCAAGGACGGCCACCTGGTGGCCCGCCACGAGAACGAGATCGGCGGCACCACCGACGTGGCCAAGCGTCCCGAATTCGCCGCCCGCAAGACGACCAAGACCATCGACGGCCAGCAAGTCACCGGCTGGTTCGTCGAGGACTTCACCCTGGCCGAGATCAAGACCCTGCGCGCCCGCGAGCGGCTGCCGCAGCTGCGTCCGACCAGCGCCGCCTTCGACGGCCAGGCCCAGATCCTGACCTTCGACGAGGTGGTGGCCATCGCCAAGGCCGGGACCAAGCGCACCGGCCGCACGATCGGCGTCTATCCCGAACTGAAGCACCCGACCTTCTTCGCCTCGATCGGCCTGCCGACCGACGACCGCCTGGTGGCCAAGCTGAAGTCCAACGACCTGAACTCGGCGACCGCCCCGGTGTTCGTGCAGTGCTTCGAGGTCGGCACACTGAAGAAGCTGCGCGCCAAGACCCCGGCGAAACTGGTGTTCCTGGTCGACGGCGAAGGCGGTCCGGCCGACCTGCCGAACGTCAAGTACGCCGACCTGATCACCGCCCAGGGCCTGAAGGACGTCGCGGTCTATGCCGACGGCCTGGGTCCGAACTGGAGCCTGGTGGTCCCCAATGACGGCCAGGCGCTGCTGCCGGCCACCGACCTCGTCAAGAACGCCCACGCGGCGGGTCTGCAGGTACACCCCTGGACCGTGCGTCAGGAGAACTACTTCCTGCCCGCCACCCTGCAGAAGGGCGATCCCAAGGACCCGGCCTTCCTGGCCCTGCCCGGCGACGTGACCCCGGTGTTCAAGGCGCTGTACGCGGCCGGCGTCGACGGCGTGTTCAGCGACTTCCCGGGCCTGGCGGTCGCCGCCCGCGCCTAACCACGCCTTCTTGACCGAACGACGATATCGAGCGGACAGTCCCGTCTCCTCGGGGGAATGACTGACATGCGCGCGATCGTCTTCACGGCGGGGCTTTTCGCCCTGATCCCGGCCTTCACCCAGGCCGACGCGCCCGCCCCCGCGCCCAGCGGCATGGGCCTGTGCTCGGGTAGTCCGGCCGCCAGCGACGCGCCCGCCAACGCCGTGAAGCTGCTGCCCGGCTACGGCGCGGCGACGTGGAAGATCCACACCGCCTCGCCCGACGCCCAGGCCTTCTTCGACAACGGCCTGCAGCTGGGCCACGCCTTCGCCCACAAGTCCGCCGTCGCCGCCTTCGAGGAGGCCGCGCGCCGCGACCCTACCTGCGCCATGTGCCTGTGGGGCCAGGCCTGGGCCGGCGGGGCGACGATCAACTACACGGTCGACGACAAGGTCCAGAAGGCGATGGCCGAGCTGATGGCGCGCGCCACGGTGCTGGCCGCCGACGGCCCGCCGCTGGAGCGCGAGCTGATCGCCGCCATGAAGGCCCGCTACGAGCACGGCGGCGGCAAGGGCGCGGGCGACGCCGCCTACGCCAAGGCCATGGACGCCCTGGCCCGCGCCAACCCCGATGACGACGAGCTGGCCGTCCTGGCCGCCGACGCCCTGATGGTCACCGCCTCCCTGGCCGGGACCAAGGCCAACCTGCCCCGCGCGGTCGAGCTGCTGGAGACCTCGCTGAAGCGCGACCCGCAAAGCGCCGCGGCCATCCACTTCTACATCCACGCCACCGAGATGAGCGGCTTCACCGCCCGCGCCGAGCCGTGGGCCGACAAGCTGGAAGGCCTGGCCCCGTCGGCCAGCCACCTCGTCCACATGCCCTCGCACACCTACTACTGGGTGGGCCGCTACGAGGACGCGCTGAAGTCCAACCTCTCGGCGGCCAAGCTGGACCGGGCCAATGCCACCGCCCAGGGCTTCACGGGCGAGGACGGCGTCTACAAGCTCTACTACCACGCCCACAACGTGCAGTTCGGCGCGGGCTCGGCCCTGATGTCGGGCGACGCGGAAGGCGGCCTGGCCATCGCCCGCCCCTTCCTGACCCATTCGCTGACGCTGAAGCCCGACCAGCCCTGGGACCAGGCGGTCGCCGGCACGGCCTATTCCGTCGAGGGCCGCTACGCCACGCCGGAAGAGGTGCTGGCCCTGCCGGAACCGTCCCTGCCCTATCCGAAGGCCATGTGGCGCTATGCGCGGGGCGAGGCCATGGCCCGCAAGGGCGACGTCGCCGGCGTGCGGCGCGAACTGGCCCAGGTCCAGGTGGACGCCGGCGCGCTGAAGGCCTGGGGTCCGTTCAGCGCCATGGGCGTCGACGCCATCAAGGTCGCGCGCCTCGTCCTGGAGGGTCGGGCGGCGATGCTGGAGGGCAAGCCCAAGGTCGCCGCCAAGGCCTTCCGCAAGGCCGCCGACCTGGAAGAGACCCGCTTCGGCGACCAGACCGATCCGCCGGTCTGGTGGTATGCGCCACGCCGCGACCTGGCGCTGGCCCTGCTGGCCTCCGGCGACGCCAAGGGCGCGGCAGACGAGGCCCGCGCGGCGCTGGCCAAGCGCCTGCGCGACCCGGTCACCTTGGCCATACTCTCCCGCGCCGAGCGCAAGCTGGGCATGACGCAGGCCGCCGACCTGCACATGGACGAGGCCCGCAAGGCCTGGGCCGGTGAGCCCAAGGCCCTGGAGTTGGCCAGCCTCTGAGGCTCTTGCCGAAGCAGGTCGCGCGGGTGCAGCGTGCCGCCCGTCGACTTGCCTCGGGGAACTCCATGAAAATCCGCAACACCGCCCTGGCGGTCATCGCCGCCGTGACCCTCTGCGGCCCCGCCCTGGCCACCCCCGCCTCCAGCGCGCTGGACAAGATCGCCGTCGATTTCGTCCACCTGACCCTGGAGGCCGGCGAGCGCGAGCCGGGCTATGTCGACGCCTATTACGGTCCCAAGGACTGGGAAGCCGCCGCCAAGGCCAATCCGCGTCCGGTCTCGGCGCTGCGTAAGGCCGCCGACCAGTTGCAGGCGGACCTGGCCAAGGTCAGCGACAAGGACCTCTCGCCCGACGAGCGCCGCCGCAAGGTGTTCATGCGCGGCCAGCTCAAGGCCGCCCAGACCCGCCTGGCCATGATCGCCGGCGACAAGTTCAGCTTCGAGGACGAGGCCGAGGGCCTGTTCGGCGTCCGCCCCGTGATCAAGCCGCTGAAGCGCTATGACCCGATCCTGGCCCGCATCGACAAGATCGTGCCGGGCAAGGGCGATCTCGCCGCCCGCGTCGACGCCTTCCAGAACCGCTATGTGATCCCGACCGACAAGGTGGAAGCGGTGATGCAGGCCGGCATCGCCGCCTGCAAGGCCAAGACCGAAGCGCACATCAAGCTGCCCGCCAATGAGCGCTTCGACATGGAGTTCGTCACCAAGAAGCCGTGGAGCGGCTACAACTGGTACAAGGGCGGAGCCCACAGCCTGATCCAGATCAACACCGACCTGCCGATCTATATCAGCCGCGCCTTGGACCTGGGCTGCCACGAGGGCTATCCGGGCCACCACGTGCTGAATGCCCTGCTGGAAGAGAAGCTGACCAAGGAAAAGGGCTGGGTCGAGTTCAGCGTCTATCCGCTGTTCTCGCCGCAATCGTTCATCGCCGAGGGCAGCGCCAATTTCGGCATCGAACTGGCCTTCCCCGGCCAGGCCAAGACCGACTTCGAGCGCGACAAGCTCTATCCGCTGGCGGATCTCGATCCCAAGACCGCCAAGGCCTATGGCGAGCTGCAGGAGGCCAAGGGGGCCCTGTCCAGCGCCGGCAATACGATCGCGGCGCTATACCTGTCGGGCAAGATGACCAAGGAGCAGGCCGTCCAGGCGCTGATGAAGTACACGCTCTATTCGCGGGGCGGCGCCGAGAAGCGGGTGTCGTTCATCGAGACCTACCGCTCGTACGTCATCAACTACAACCTCGGCCAGGACATGGTCCGCGACCACGTTTACCGCGCCGGCAAGACCGAAGCCGCCCGCTGGGCGTCGATGGAACACGTGATCAGCGAACCGACGACGCCAGCGGATTTGCGGAAGTAATCACCGCCCGGGTCGCTTTGCCGACACAGGAACACATCCGGCCCGACTGCCGTTTGCCCCCTCGCCGCCGCCTGTTCGCGGCGTAGGGGTCGCCTCGCTCGGCGATCTCTCCTTCAAGATCAAGGAGTGTGTCCGTGTACGGTGGCGAACGTCTTTCGCGCCTGGGCGCGTTCAGCCCGCGCTTCCCTGACGCCGAGGCCCTGCACAAGGGCTTGGCGCACTGGAATCACGTCCGCCTGGCGCCGGCCGCGCCCTCCGACGGCTGGCGCGAGGAGCTGGATCAGGAAATCCACATGCGCCGCATCGAGGGCGCGTTCATCGAGGCCTTCCGCCGCCACGTCGCGCCGCTGGTCGAGGACGTCCCGCAGGACGCCGACGGCTTCATCGCCTGGTTCGAGGCGCTGAAGGACCACGGCCCCGGCCAATGGGACCCGTTGTTCGACTGGCTGGACGGCGACGCCTCGCTGGAGGACCTCAAGTGGTTCCTGACCCAGGAGGCGGCCGGCGAGGCCGGCTTCGACGATCTGGTCGCCATGACCCAGGTCAAGGTCCCCGATCGCGCCAAGCTGGAGCTGGCTCGCAACTACTGGGACGAGATGGGCCGTGGCGGCGCCAAGGGCATGCACGGCCCGATGCTGTCGCGGACGACGGCGACCCTGGGCCTGACGCCGACCATCGACGCCACCCTGTGGCAATCGCTGTGCCTGGCCAATGTCATGACCGCCTTCGCCACGACGCGTCGCTATGTCTGGCAGTCGATCGGCGCGCTGGGCGTGGTGGAGCTGACCGCCCCGACGCGCGTGGCCTGTGTCGATGCGGGCCTGAAGCGCGTCGGCGTCGGTCCCGAAGCCCGCAAGTACTTCGCCTTACACGCCCAGCTGGACATCGAGCACTCCAAGGCCTGGAACGCCGAGGCCCTGGTCCCACTGGTGTCGGAAGATCCCTCCCGCGCCAAGTACATCGCCGAGGGCGCGGTCATGCGCCTGATCTGCGGCGAGCAGTGCTTCGACACCTACCGCGCCCATCTGTGGGCCCACACCCACCCGTTGGTCTACGCGGCGGAGTAGGCCTAGACCGCCTCGACCCCGAACTGCAGGCTGGCCAGACGGGCGTAGAGCCCGCCCTTGGCGAAGAGCTCGGCGTGCGTGCCCTGCTCGACGACCTTGCCCTCTTCCATGACCACGATGCGATCGGCCTTCAGCACGGTGGCCAGGCGGTGAGCGATCACGAGGGTCGTGCGGCCCTCCATGGCCGTTGTCAGGGCCTGCTGGACCAGGCGCTCGCTCTCGGCGTCCAGGGCGCTTGTGGCCTCGTCCAGCAGCAGGATCGGGGCCTGGCGCACGAGGGCGCGGGCGATGGCCAGGCGTTGGCGCTGGCCGCCCGACAGGGTCTTGGCGCGCTCGCCGACCGGGGTGTCGAAGCCCTGCGGCAGGGCCGAGAGGAAGCCGGCGGCCTGGGCGGCCTCGGCGGCGGCGTGGACCTCGGCCTCGGTGGCGTCGGCGCGGCCGAAGCGGATATTGTCGGTGGCCGAGCCGGAGAAAAGCGGCGAGTCCTGGGCGACCAGGGCCATGCGCTCGCGCACCTCGGCCGGCTCGGCGTCGCGCAGATCGACGCCGTCCAGACGGATGCCGCCGCTTTGCGGGTCGTAGAAGCGCAGCAGGAGCCGCAGGACGGTGCTCTTGCCCGCGCCCGAAGGCCCGACCAGGGCCACGGTCTCGCCGGGCTTCACGGCCAGATCAAAGCCGTTCAGGGCCGGCAGGTCCGGACGGCCCGGATAGGCGAAGACCACGTTGTCAAAGGCGATCGCGCCCTGGGCCGGGACCGGCAGGGTCTTGGGCGCCGGCGGTGCGGCGATGTCGGGCTGGGCGTTCAGCAGCTCGGAGATGCGGTCCATGGCCCCGGAGGCCTTCTGGACGTCGCCCCAGACCTCGCCCAAGGCCCCGATCGCGCCGGCGGCCATCACGGCCAGCATGGCGAACTGGGCCAGGGTGCCGCCGGTCATCTCGCCGGCCATGACCAGGCGCGCGCCGGTCCATAGCAAGAGGGTGATCCCGCCGAAGGCCAAGGTGATGACCATGCCAGTCATGCTGGCACGGGTGACGATGCGCCGGACCGAGGCCTTGTAGGCTTCCTCCACCGCGCCGCCGAAGCGCCCGGCCGAGGCCTTCTCGCGCCCGAAGGCCTGCACCGTCTCCAGGGCGTCCAGGCTCTCGCCGGCATAGCCCACGGCGTCGGCGAAGCGGTCCTGGGCGGTGACGGTCAGCTTGCGCACGCGACGGCCGACCAGGAACATCGGGGCCAGGATCACCGGCACCATCAGCACGATGAAGCCCGCCAGCTTGGGCGAGACCACCGCCATGTAGCCGAGCCCGCCCACGAGGCTGAGGATGTTGCGCAGGGCGATCGAGGCCGAGGCCCCGACCAGCTGCTCGATCAGGCTGACGTCGGTGGTCAGGCGCGACAGCACCTCGCCCGTGCGGGTCTTGAGGAAATACTGCTGGTCCAGGGTCAGGGTGTGGCCATAGAGCGCACGGCGCACGTCCGCCACGACCCGCTCGCCCAGGCGGGTGATGAAGAAGAATCGGCAGGCGGTGGCGATCGCCAGCACCAGGGCCACGGCGCCCAGGCCGATGAAGGCGCTGTTGATCTCGCTACCCGCGCCCTTGGCGAATCCGTGGTCGATCACTTCCTTGAAGGCCGCCGTCAGGCCCAGGGTCGCGCCGGTCGAGAACAGCAGGAAGAAGGCCGCCGCCAGCCCGTCGCCCTTGTGGGCCTTGACGAAAGGCAGCAGGTGGGCGAGCGGACGGATGTCCTTGCGGCGGGGTCGGCGGGCCTTGGCCTCGGCCATGCCCTGGACCAATTCGGCCCCCGCGCCGGGGCGGCCTTCGGCCTTCTGGTCGCCGCCGTTCGCGTCAGTCATCAACAGTCCCTTGCCAAAATCGCGCGGGTTCTTTATAGCCGCCCGTCTTCGAGGGCCACCCCGCGCGTGTGGGAATGGCGCTTAACCCAATTCACACTCGCCGGCTTAGTCGGACTGGATCGCCGCCATGAAACAAGACATTCACCCCGACTACCACTTCATCACCGTCACCCTGACGGATGGCTCGAACTATCAAACCCGTTCGACCTACGGCAAGGAAGGCGCGAACCTGGCGCTCGACATCGACCCGCGCACCCACCCGGCGTGGACCGGCGGCAACGCCCAGATGCTGGACCGTGGCGGTCGCGTTTCGCGCTTCAACGCTAAGTTCGCTGGCTTCACCGCCAAGAAGTAAGAAGCTTCCCGCTTCTCGCCGTAAGGGCGACGAAAAGCCGGTTCCGCGTTCGCGGGCCGGCTTTTTCCGTATCTGGTGCCTAGGTAGCGCCCCCTCCGTCACGAGGCTGCGCCTCGCGCCACCTCCCCCGTTTCACGGGTGAGGAGGAAGGCGCTTTTCTCCTCACCCGCCTGCGGGGGAGGTGGATCGGCGCGAATACGCGACGAGACGGAGGGGGCGCTCCTCAGTCTTCCCCACCGTCCGGCTCGTAAGGATCATCCCCACGATCCCGCATCAGGTCCGTCGCGACGAAGTCCAGCGCGTCCTCGGCGTCGGCGAAGCTCAGCTCCGACACCGTCTGGTCGCGCACCGAGATTCCCGCCTTGTGGGTGCTGTCGGGGTCGCCGGTGATCAGCGGGTGCCAGCGCGGCAGGTCCTTGCCCTCGTGGATCCGGCGATAGCCGCACGACGGCGGCATCCATTGCAGGTCCTCGATGTTGTAGGGCGTCAGCTTGATGCAGTCCGGCACCGTCTTCTTGCGGTTCGGATAGTCCTTGCAGCGGCAGCTATGTTCGTCGAACAGCTGGCAGTGCACCCGCGTGGGGATGATTTCGCCGGTATCTTCGTCTTCGAAGCGAACGAGGCAGCAAAGGCCGCACCCATCGCATAGGCTCTCCCACTCGGGGACGGTCATCTCGGGGAGCGTCTTCGTCTCCCAGAAAGGTTTGCGTGGCGTCATGGCGCCGTCCTAAACCCGATTTACCCGGCGACCAAACAGAGCCTGCTTGAGACCGTGAACGACTGGACGCTTCCGCCTTACAAGTTCGACGACAAGGAACCGCCAAAGCGCCCCGACGGGCGCCAGGCGGAGCCTGCCGCCAGCGCGTCGCCGCAGCCGCCCCAGCCGCCTCAACAACCGCCTCAACAGCCGGCCCATGACCCGTGGGCGCCGCAGGCCCCGCTGCAGGACCCTTTCCGGCTCTCGCCCCCGCCGCCGCCGACCTATCAGCCTCCGCC
>NZ_JBWKZF010000015.1:0-131293 GCF_059424195.1 Caulobacter sp. GW456-12-1-14-TSB4 | reverse complement strand
TCGCGCTGAGCGCCGAGATCGCCCAGGCCGCCGCCCTCAAGGTCGGCGACAAGGCCCCCGACTTCACCGCCAAGGCCGCCCTGGCCGGCAAGGACTTCGACTTCAAGCTGGCCAAGGCCCTCAAGAAGGGCCCGGTGGTCCTGTACTTCTTCCCGGCCGCCTACACCTCGGGCTGCACCGCCGAGGCCCACGAATTCGCCGAGGCCACCCCGGAGTTCGAAAAGCTGGGCGCCACGGTGATCGGCGTCACGGCCGGCAATGTCGACCGCATCAAGGACTTCTCGAAGGAACACTGCCGCGACAAGTTCGCGGTGGCCTCGGCCGACGCCGCCCTGGTCAAGAGCTACGACGTCGCCCTGGCGGTGAAGCCCGAGTGGTCGAACCGCACCTCGTACGTGATCGCGCCGGACCACAAGATCCTGCTCAGCTACACCGACGGCAACTTCGCCGGCCACGTCACCCAGACGATGGACGCGGTGAAGGCCTACAAGGCCAAGAAGTAGCCAGCCTTTTCCGGTTCCGACCAGCCGCGCGGGTTGAGGCTCGCGCGCGCTGGCGCCCATGCTGGATCCCATGACCGATCCCGCCTCACTGGAAATCGCCGCCCGTGGCGTCGCCGTCGGCGCCTTCGCCGCCACGGGCGTCGCCCTGGCCGCCAGTCGCCGCCTCACCCCGGCCCGCTGGCTGGGCGTCCTGCTTTTCGCCTGCGCCATCGCGCATGTGCTGGAGAGCTATTCCAACCTCACCTTCGACCGGCACGTGAACGTCGTGACCTGGGCCATGTCCGTCTTGACCGGCTCGGTCTTCTGGCTGTTCAGCGCGGTTTTGTTCGAGGACGAGCCCCGGATTCCGCGCTGGCGGTTCATCATCCCTGGCGTAGCGCTGAGCCTGTGGAGCCTGGGCGCCTTCCTGCCTAACGGGCTGCCGCGCGCGGCGGCCTGGCAGGTGTTCGCGATCTTCGCGGTCGGGCTGCAGGCCCACATCATGCTGATCGCCTGGCGGGGCTGGCGCAGCGACCTCGTCGACAGCCGCCGGAACCTGCGCGCGCCGCTGGTCGTGGCCACGACGGGCTACATGTTCGTCCAGACCCTGTGCGGCTTCGGATTCGGCGACCGGCCGGTGCTGCCCAGTCTGGCCCAGGCCCTGGTCCTGGCCGCCCTGGGCGTCGGCTCGGCGCTGGCGCTGCTGAGGGTCGAGCCCGTGCTCGTCGCCGCGCCACGCGAAGCGGGCCAGACCGCCGCGCCGACGATCTCCCCCGCCCTGGACCTCACGCCCGCCGACCGCCTGGTGCTGGCGCGCCTGGACAAGGCCATGAACGAGAACGAGGTCTGGCGCGGCGAGGACCTGTCGATCGGCACGCTGGCGGCCCTGGTCGGCGCGCCGGAACATCGCCTGCGCAAGCTGATCAACGGCACGCTGGGCCATCGCAATTTCGCCGACTACGTCAACGGCCGGCGGATCGAGGCGGCCAAGGTCGCGCTGGCCGATCCCGAACAGGCGCTGAAGTCGGTCTCGACCATCGCCTACGACCTGGGCTTCGCCTCGCTGGGACCGTTCAACCGCGCCTTCCGCGCCGCCACCGGCGTCACCCCGACAGCCTGGCGTCAGGAGGCCACGCCGGCGCATCCCTACCTGCGACTGGTCGAAACCGGCGAGAGTGCGTCGAAAGGCGACAAACGCGCCTGATTTCGCGATCGGCGCGACGGGCCGGGGCGCGGCCGCTTCCCTGACGTGGTCTTCCACCACCCAGGACCCTGCAGATGCCCGACGCCCTCCTTCCCTTCGTCCAGCAATGGCTGAGGGCCACCCAGAACGACCTGACCCGCTACACCATCTTCGCCGTCGGGACCTGGCTGCTGCTGTGGGTCGTGCTGGCGGCGCCGCTGGCCAGCCGCAAGATCCGCGACAGCCGCCCGCCCGCGCGCCAGATGCTGATCGAGTTCGCCGCCTCGCTACGTTCGATCATGATTTTCTCGACCGTCAGCCTGATCACCTTCGGCCTGTTCCGCGCGGGACTACTGCCCGGCCCTTATGTCGCCAGGGACCTGGGTCCGGTGTGGTTCTGGACCAGTCTCGTCCTGATGATCGTCGGCCACGACACCTGGTTCTACTGGACGCATCGGGCGATCCACGATCGACGCCTGTTCCGCGCCTTCCATCGCCGGCATCACCGGTCGAACAATCCCTCGCCGTTCACGGCCTACAGCTTCGATCCCGGCGAGGCGCTGATCAACGCGCTGTTTGTCCCGGTCTGGATGATCCTGGTCCCGACCCAATGGCCGGCCGCCGGCCTCTTCATGCTGCACCAGATCATCCGCAACACCCTGGCCCACTCGGGCTACGAGCTGTTCCCGGCCCGCAAGGACGGCCGGCCGCTGATCCCGCTGCTGACGACCGTGACCCACCACGACCTGCACCACGCGCAGGCCGGCTGGAACTACGGTCTCTATTTCACTTGGTGGGACAAGCTGATGGGCACCGAGCACCCTGAGTATCTGAAGCGCTTCGCGGCCGTGACGGCCCGCAAAGGCCGCAAGCTGGAGGCTACCAGCCGACCTTCACCAGCTTGATCATGGCGCGGGCGTCCTGCAGCCGCCAGCTTTCGCGCTGATTGTTGACGCCGCGTACGCTGACGGTGAACTCGGCGGGGATGTCGAACGGCCGGGTCAGGCTGAAATCGACACCCTCGTCGCCCGTCGAGCCGCCTCCGAAGGCGATCGAACCGACCGGCCGGCCATCCAGGGTCAAGGACGAGCGGATATTGGCGCGGGCGATCGGGATCTTCCCCGGCACGGCGATGGCCTGGCTGGCGTCCATGTCCATCGAGACCCGCACATAGTTGGCGCGGGGCAGCATGCCAAAGCCGAAGGCCTTGGACATCGATGAACGCACCTTGGCCTCGTTCTCGTTCCACGAGGCGCCGACGGCCATCGACCGGTCGTCCGTGCGCTCGGCGTCGGGCTTCTTGGAGAGGTTCAGGTCGAGGTCGTAGGTCGGGTTCTCGATCCTGCCCGACGAGCGGAGCGTCAGGGCGACCTTCTCGGTGTCTGAGGAGAGATCCAGCGGCAGAGCCGCCGAATAGCCCGTGAAACGGCCCTCATAGGCAGAGACCGAGGTGACGGGCTTCTGGACAAGAATCTCGGCATGCGCCGTCCCCGCGGCCAAGGCCGCCAGAGATGCCACTAAGAGACGATCACCGATCCCCATGTTCGCCTGCTAGCATATTTGGGTTCGGGGATGTAACCCGCCCAATGTCAATTATCAGACATTGCGACCCATTGCCCACTCGCGCGGCGAAACCCCATTCAGCTTGCCTTTCGGCCTCGCCTTCTGTAATAGCGCGCGTTCTCACGGAAGGCGGTCTTGCACGCACCCATCCGGGACCGGGGTTTTCCCCGCTCGGTGTGCAGGATCCATCGTGGACGTCGGACTTCCGCCGATGACCGCGCCGCCTTCCACAACGGAAGAAGGAAAATATGGCCCTCTACGAACACGTGGTCATCGCGCGGCAGGATATCTCGCCGCAACAGGCCGAAGCTCTGAACGAGCAACTGAAGACCCTCCTGGAAGAGAATGGCGGCCACATCGCCAAGATCGAGTACTGGGGCCTTCGCAACCTCACCTACCGCATCAAGAAGAACCGCAAGGGTCACTATTCCCTGCTCGCGATCGACGCCCCGGCGCCGGCCGTGAAGGAAATGGAACGCCAGCTGCTGATCAACGAAGACGTCCTGCGCTTCATGACGATCCGCGTCGAAGAGCTGGACCTGGAACTGTCGCCGGTTCTGGCCCGTCGTGACCGTGGCGATCGCCCGGAACGTCCGCGTGAAGACTTCGCGCCGCAAGCGCAAGCTCAAGCGTAAGGGAGAAAGAGATCATGACCGATACGACTGCTCCCGAAGCCGGCGCCGCTCCGGCCGCCGCCGCTGGCGGCGCTCGCCGCCCGTTCTTCCGTCGCCGCAAGGTTTGCCCGTTCTCGGGCGCCAACGCGCCGAAGATCGACTACAAGGACGTGAAGCTGCTGCAGCGTTACGTCTCGGAACGCGGCAAGATCGTTCCGTCGCGCATCACCGCGGTGTCGGCCAAGAAGCAACGCGAACTGGCCAAGGCCATCAAGCGCGCCCGCTTCCTGGCTCTGCTCCCCTACGTCGTGAAGTAAGGGAGACACCACGATGAAAGTCATTCTGCTCGAACGCGTTGAAGGCACCGGCGTCCTGGGCGACGTGGTCACCGTGAAGGACGGCTTCGCCCGTAACTTCCTGCTGCCGCGCCACAAGGCTCTGCGCGCCACCAAGGCCAACGAAGCCACCTTCGAAGCGCAACGCGCCGAGATCGAGGCCCGCAACGTCCGCAACCGCGAATCGGCCGCTTCGAACGGCGAAACGCTGGACGGCACGCAATACGTGATGATCCGTCAGGCTGGCGAAAGCGGCCAGCTGTACGGTTCGGTCGCGGGTCGCGACGTCGCCGACGCCATCAAGGCCGAAGGCGGCAAGGTCGACCGCTCGATGGTCGTGCTGGACAAGCCGATCAAGACGCTGGGCGTCCACGAAGTGAAGGTGAAGCTGCACGCTGAAGTGACCGTCACGGTCACCCTCAACATCGCGCGCAGCCAGGACGAAGCCGATCGCCAAGCGCGCGGCGAAAACGTGATCAACTCGCAATTCGAGGAAGATCGCGCGGCCGAAGCCGAAGCCGCCCAAGACATGGCGGAAGGCGGCGCCGGCTCGTTCGAAGGCGACCACTACGAAGCCTAATTCCAATCCCGTCAGGGTTTGTAGGTTTTCAAGAGAACGGCGCGGAGCAATCCGCGCCGTTTTTTCTGCGCCGCAGCACAGAATTGCTCCGCTTGTAGCTTTTGTGACGAGAATCCATGTTCGACCTGGGGGCGATTGAAGACCCCTGTCTCGGGGCGATCACGCACGTTTGAGCCCCGGCCAAAAACGGGGATTACGTATGCGCTACAAGACCTTGCTGCTGGCCGCCGCCTCGCTGACGGCCGCCGCCTCCACCCTGGCCCAGGCCCAGACCGCCGCGCCCGCCGACGACAACACCAATGTCGACGAGATCGTCGTCACCGGCACCCGCACCGCCGGCCGCTCGCGCCTGGACACTCTGGCGCCGGTCGATGTCGTCACCGCCAAGACCCTGCAGCAGCGCGGCAGCACCGAGCTGGCCACCGCTCTGGCCGCCACGGTCCCGTCCATCACCTTCCCGCGTCCGTCCAACACCGACGGCACCGACTCGGTCCGTCCCGCCGTGCTGCGCGGCCAGGGCCCCGACCAGACCCTGGTGCTGGTCAACGGCACCCGTCGCCACGCCACGGCGCTGGTCAATCTGAACGGCTCGGTGGGCCGCGGCTCGGCCGCCGTCGATCTGAACGCCATCCCGTCCGTCGCCCTGGACCGCATCGAAGTGCTGCGTGACGGCGCCGCGGCCCAGTACGGCTCGGACGCCATCGCCGGCGTCATCAACCTGCGCCTGCGCGAAGCCGACCACGGCGGCGGCGTCACGGTCACGGCCGGCAAGTACATCACCAGCTTCGATGGCCTGCAGACCGGCCAGAAGCAGAAGCGCCGCGATGGCACGACCAAGACCGTGGCCGGTTGGCAGGGCCTGAAGCTCGGCTCGGACGGCTTCCTGACGCTGTCGGCGGAATATGTCGATCGCGGCTTCACCAACCGCAGCGACACCGACACCCGCGTCACCCCGCAGCGCGTCACCTCCCGCTTCGGCGATCCCGAGGTCGAGCAGGTCAGCTTCTACGCCAACGCCGGCAAGCCGATCGGCGACAACTGGCAGCTCTATGGCTGGTACGGCTATCAGCAGCGCGACTCGGAAGCCTCGGCCACCTATCGCCTGCCTACCGACGCCAGCCAGACCATCACCAGCGTCTATCCCAACGGCTACCTGCCGCTGATCACCACCAACACCGAGGACGTCACCGCCGCCATCGGGCTGCGCGGCGACCTGGCCGGCTGGAAGATCGACACCAACCTGGTCTACGGCAAGAACGACCTCGACTTCGGGGTCAAAAACACCCTGAACCCGTCGTACGGCCCGACCTCGCCGACCCAGTTCCAGGCCGGCGGCCTGACCTATGACCAGGTGGTGTTCGGCCTCGACGCCAGCCAGGAATTCGACGTCGGCCTGGCCGGCCCGCTGAACGTCGCCTTCGGCGTGGAAGCCCGTCGCGAGACCTACAAGATCAACGCCGGCGAAGTGGCTTCCTATGCGCGCGGCACGGTCTCGCCGACCCTGGCCTTCGGTTCGCGCGGTTTCACCGGCTTCACGCCCAGCAACGTCATCGACGTCGATCGCGACGCCGTCGGCGCCTATCTGGACCTGGAAGGCAAGCTGACCGAGAAGCTGACCGCCTCGGCCGCCGTGCGTCACGAGCACTATTCGGACTTCGGCAACAACACGAGCTGGAAGCTGTCGAGCCGCTACGACTTCACCGACGCCTTCGCCATCCGTGGCGCGGTCTCGACGGGCTTCCGCGC
This sequence comes from Caulobacter sp. GW456-12-1-14-TSB4, assembly GCF_059424195.1. Lineage (NCBI taxonomy): Bacteria > Pseudomonadati > Pseudomonadota > Alphaproteobacteria > Caulobacterales > Caulobacteraceae > Caulobacter > Caulobacter sp. GW456-12-1-14-TSB4. Next base: position 124,790 of record NZ_JBWKZF010000015.1, on the reverse strand, counting down.
GCCGAGCCTGCAGCAGCAGTACTTCACCTCGACCTCGATCCTCTACATCAACCAGCTGGTCGGCGGCGTGACCACGGCCGTGCCGTTCGAGACCGGCACCTATCCGTCGGTCAGCGTCGTCGGCAAGGCCCTGGGCGGCAAGCCGCTGGAGCCGGAGAAGTCCAAGAACTTCTCGCTGGGCGCGGTCTACCACAAGGGTCCGTTCGAGCTGACGGTCGATGCCTATCAGATCAATGTCGACAACCGCATCGTCCTCAGCGAGACCCTGACCGGCAGCGCCACGGCGGCGGCGGGCACCAACGCCCGGGTGATCTTCGACCTGCTGTCGCCCGCGGGCGCCTCGGCCGGCCGCTTCTTCACCAATGGCGTCGACACCAAGACCAAGGGCGTCGACATCGTGGCCCGCTACCGCATCCTCGACGATCAGGCCGGCACGTTCGACCTGACGGCGGCCGCCAACGTCAACGACTTCAAGGTCAACCGCACGCCGTCCACCACGGTGCTGCCGACCCCGACCACGCTGTTCGGTCGCCAGGCCGTGCTGCGCTTCGAGGAAGGCACGCCGCGCAACAAGGTCTCGCTGCAAGGCGACTGGAGCAAGGGTCCGTGGGGCGCCACCCTGCGCACCACCCTCTACGGCAACGTCCTGTCGCCCGGCACCGCCGCCGACGGCAGCGGCGACTGGCACACGGGCACGCAAGGCATCGTCGATCTGGAAGCCCGCTACCGCTTCGGCGACCACACCACCGTGTCGGTCGGCGCCGACAACCTGTTCGACCAGTATCCCGACCAGGTGCCGCCGAACCTCAACACCAGCGGCGGCAACCCGTTCTCCAGCTTCTCGCCGTTCGGCTTCAACGGCCGGTTCCTGTACGGCCGCCTAGCGATCAACTGGTAAGCGCAAAACCCGCGCAAACGTTTGGGCCCGGGGAGCGATCTCCGGGCCTTTTCGCATGCCAAAAAGTGCAATCGCACAGGCCTTGCGCAAGCGTCCGCTTCTGACGCAACGGGCTCAGAACATACACAGAATATCCCCGTTCATGTGGAGCCGCGCGACCATCTGACCCGAGCGTCCGAAACCCCGTCGCGTTAATATCCGCCGATGTCCCTCGTACCCGCGCTCGACCTTGTTCTCCCCGGTCTTCCCGAGCCCACGATCAACGTGGCGCCGCACAACATGGAAGCCGAGCAAGCCCTGCTGGGCATCCTGCTCTACGACAACGCCTCGTACGAGCGCCTGACCGACAGCCTGCAGGCGCGCTGCTTCTACGAGCCCCTGCACCAGCGCCTGTTCCAGGCGATCGAGACCCACGTCCGCAAGGGCCAGCTGGCCGAACCGATCCTGCTGGCCGACGAGTTCAAGGCCGATGTCGCCTTCGCCGAACTGGGCGGCCTGCGCTACCTGGCCGACCTCGTGGACCGCGCCCCGCCGGCGGCCAACGCCGGGGACTATGCCCGGGTGATCTTCGACCTGTCGCTGCGCCGCGAGCTGATCCGCATCGGCGGCGACATCGCCACCTCGGCCCAGGGCGGCGTCGACAAGAACGACGAGAAGAAGACCGCCCGCGACCAGATCGAGTCAGCCGAACAGCAGCTCTACAGCTTGGCCGAAAGCGGCACGGCCTCGTCGGGCTTCGTGTCGTTCGGCGACGCCCTGCGCGGCGCCGTCGAGATGACCGCCGAAGCCTACAGCCGCGAGGGCGGCATGTCGGGCGTCTCGACCGACCTGATGGACCTCGATCAGAAGATCGGCGGCCTGCACCCGTCCGACTTGATCGTCCTGGCCGGCCGCCCGTCGATGGGCAAGACCGCGCTGGCGACCAACATCGCCTTCAACATCGCCAAGAAATACGCCTACGAAATCCAGCCCGACGGCACCAAGAAGACCGTCCAGGGCGGCGTCGTGGCCTTCTACTCGCTGGAAATGAGCGCCGAGCAGTTGGCCCTGCGTATGCTGGCCGACGCTTCGGGCGTGTCGGGTGACAAACTGCGTAAGGGCGAGATCGACGCGTCGGAGTTCGGCCGGGTCCGCGACGCGGCCATGGAGTTGCAGGAAGCGCCGCTGTTCATCGACGCCACCGGCGGTATCTCCATCGCCAAGCTGACCGCCCGCGCCCGCCGCCTCAAGCGCCAGATGGGCCTCGATCTGGTCGTGGTCGACTACCTGCAGCTGGTCACCGGCTCGGACCTGTCGTCCAACGCCAGCCGCGTGCAGGAAGTCTCGCAGATCACCATGGGCCTCAAGGCCCTGGCCAAGGAACTGGCCTGCCCGGTCATCGCGCTCTCGCAGCTGTCACGTCAGGTCGAGCAGCGCGACGACAAGCGGCCCCAGCTCTCCGACCTTCGGGAATCGGGCTCGATCGAACAGGACGCCGACATGGTGTGGTTCGTGTACCGCGAGGCCTACTATGTGGGCCGCGCCGAGCCGCGCGAAGGCACGCCCGAGCACCTGACCTGGCAGGAAGAGATGGACCGCCTGCACGGCCTGGCCGAGGTGATCATCGCCAAGCAGCGTCACGGCCCCATCGGCACCGTGCGCCTGTCGTTCAACAGCGACACCACCAAGTTCGGCAACCTGGCGCGCGACCACTACTTCGCCCAGGCGCGCAATATTCCGTCGGACGAATAGCCTTTCCTTATCCGTTATCCCCGGCGAAAGCCGGGGCCCAGATGGAAGAGCGCTGGAATGGGCTCTAGAAGCTCAGCGCATTTCCAATCATCCCCAGCGCCATGAGATCTGGGCCCCGGCTTTCGCCGGGGAAGCGGGTTTGGGATGGCGTTTGACTTATCCCTAGCTCACAAGCCACCGTCCCCGCCTCGCCCCCTCACCCGACGAGTCACATGGACTTCAGCCCCCTGCCCACCTCCAGCCTGGTCGGCGCCTTCCTGCTGGCGTTTCCGGCGCTGTTCTCGATCGTCAATCCGGTCGGGGCGTCGCTGATCTTCGACCAGGCGATGGGCGGTCGTACGCGATCCGAGCGGCTGCGGCTGGCGCGGCTGATCGGCTTCTACGCCTTCCTGGTGCTGCTGGGCTCGCTGCTGCTGGGCGGCTATATCCTCAACTTCTTCGGCGTCAGCCTGGGCGCCCTGCGGGTGGCCGGCGGCCTGGTGGTAGCGATCCGCGCCTGGGGCCTGCTGATGGACCCGCAGGAGCATGAGGACCGCAAGACCAGCCAGACCGAGCCGGCGCAAAGCCATGAAGACGTGGCCTTCTTCCCGCTGACCATGCCGTTCACGACGGGGCCAGGCTCGATCTCGGTCGCCATCGCCCTCTCGTCCCAGCGTCCGACCGAGGGCGACGCCGTCGCGCCGTTCTTCGTCGGCGCCAGCCTGGCCGCCGCCGCCGTGGCGATCCTGGTCTGGCTGCTCTACAGCGCCTCGGGCACCGTCATGCGCCTGCTGGGCCAGGGCGGGGCGCGGGTGCTGTCGCGGCTGGTGGCGTTCCTGCTGCTGTGCATCGGCGTGCAGATCATCGCCTCGGGGGCCGAGAACCTCGTGGCGCGGTTCCTGACCTTGCATCACGGTTGAACCGCCTGCCCGCCTCGGCTACGCCCCACCCGTGACCGACACCCGCATCACCATCGATCTCGACGCCCTGGCCGCCAACCACGCGGCCTTGCGCGCGCGCGCCGGTGGGGTCGAGGTGGCGCCGGCGGTCAAGGCCGACGGCTACGGCCTGGGCTCGGCCCAAGTCGCCGACCGCCTGTGGGCCGAGGGCGCCCGCACCTTCTATGTCGCCCGCCTCGCAGAGGGCGTGGCCTTGCGTGAAGCGTTGGGCGACCGCGAGGCGATCATCCATGTCCTGGACGGCGCCACGCCGGGCTCGGGCGACACGCTGGAAGGCGCGCGGCTGACCCCCGTGCTTAACAGCCTGCCCCAGGTCGAGGCCTGGAACGCCCAGGCCCGCGCGGGCCGGCTGAAAGCCGCCCTGCACATCGACACCGGCATGAACCGCCTGGGCCTGCGCCCCGAGGAGCTGAAGGTGCTGGTCGGCGCCTTCGACCGCCTCAAGCGCCTCGATATCGAACTCATCGTCAGCCACCTGGCCTGCGCCGACGAGCCGGCTCATCCGCTGAACGCGAGCCAACTGGAACGCTTCCAGGAGGCCGTCGCGCTACTGCCCGACGCCCGGCGCAGCCTGGCCAATTCGGCCGGGATCTTCCTGGGTGAGGCCTTCCGCTTCGACCAGGCCCGGCCGGGGATCAGCCTCTATGGCGGCGGACCCGAGGGCCGGCCGCATCCGGAGATCCGCGCGGTCGCCACGGTCGAGGCCCCGATCCTGCAGGTCCGGGTCGTGCCGCGCGGCGAGAGCATCGGCTACGGCGCCGGCTGGACGGCCAGCGACACCACCCGCGTGGCCATCATCGCGGCCGGCTATGCCGACGGCGTCCCGCGCGCCGCCTATCCGCGCGGCGCGGTGTGGTTCGACGGCGCGCTGCGGCCGATGCTGGGCCGGGTCTCCATGGACCTGATCGCCGTGGACATCACCGATTGCGACGCCGCCCGCCCCGGCGCGATGGTCGAACTGTTCGGTCCGAACCTGCCGATCGACGACGCGGCGCAGGCCGCCGGCACCTCGGCTTACGAGCGCCTGACGCGATTGACGCTCCGCGCGACGCGCCGCTATGTGGGGCTGAGGGGCGGCTAGGTTTCAGCCTGCGCTAGAGTATCGCCCGGGGGCGCGTCGATGTCGGAACTGTACCAGGAAGCCAAGCGGGCGCTGCTGACTGCAGCCCGCCAGGAAACCGGCTGGCGCTGGGTCGCCCTGGCCGTCGTGGTCGCCGCCATCGGCCTGTTCCACCACCTGATCGGCTTCAAGCTGGTCGGCGCCCATGCCGAGTTCTGGCGCGCGCCGCACAACGACATGGCCACCATGCTGGCCGGCCAGGAGGCGGTGTTCCGCCACGCCTGGCGCTTCCCGCTGGTCGCCACCGACAAGCTGCTGTCCCCGACCCTGCTGTCGACCATCTACACCGACAGCATCCCGTGGATGACGATCGTGCTGAAGGCCACCGGCCTGTGGCACGCGCTGAACGGCCTGGGCCTGTTCTTCCTGATCTCCTACGCCCTGCAACCGCTGGCGATGATCACCCTGCTGCGGGCCCTGGACGTGCGCCGGGTGGCGCTGCTGACCATGGGCGGCCTGCTGGCGCTGCTCATGCCGGCGTTCCTGATGCGCCACGGCCACGTGGCGCTCAGCGGTCACTGGCTGCCGATCTTCGCCCTGGCCGCCGCCGTCGACAGCATCCGCAACGGCCTGACCCTGCGTCGCGCCGGCGTCTTCGCGGGGCTGGCGGTCCTGGCCATGGGCGTCCACGCCTATCACCTGCCGCCGGTCGGCTTCTGCTTCGCCGCCGCCATGGCCGCCGAGATCGCCCAGAAGCGCCCCAAGGCCTGGCTGAGCTGCGCCAAGGCGAGCGCGCTGGTGCTGGGCGGCATGGTCCTGACCGCCGTCCTGCTGGGCTACGGCATCGGCCAGGGCGCCGATGGCGGCAAGAGCGGGACCATCGGCTATTACTCGATGAACATCCTGGGTCCGATCCTGCCGCAGGGCTCGTCTCTGTTCGGCCAGACCTTCGAGGGCGGCTGGTTCAAGCAGACCCTGGACCCCAACGGCGGCCAGTGGTTCGAGGGCTACAACTACCTGGGCGCCGGCGTGATCCTCACCATCGCCGCCGGGATCTTCCTGTCGGTGCGCCACGGCTGGCTGCCCAGCCCGGTGCGCGACTGGAGCCGCCGGTGGCTGCCGCTGACCATCGCCATGGTCGTGCTGACCCTCTGGGCCATCGGTCCCAACCCGTACCTGGCCCAGCGCCTGCTGTTCACCGGTCCGAAGCTGTCGGGCGTGTTCGAGTGGCTGAGCCTGTTCCGCGCCCACGGCCGCCTGTTCTGGGCGCCGGCCTATCTGCTGACCGCCGTGTCGATCGTGCAGATCGGCCGCCACGCCCGCCCGATCACCCTGCTGGCCATCGCCGCCCTAGCCGTCGGCCTGCAATGGGGCGACAGCCACGAGATGCGCGCCGGCGTGCGCCACACCTTCAGCGAAGGCGCCCCGTCCTATCACCCGGTCGACCTCGAGAAGGCCGCGGTGCTGCACAACCGCCCCTGGGTGTTCGCGCCGATCTATTTCTGCGCCAGCAACACCATCGACCAGATGGAGATCTCGCAGCTGACCCTGGCGGCGGTCCGCACGGGCGGCTCGTCAAACGGCGCCTCGACCGCCCGTGGTCAGGGCGGCGACTGCAAGACGCCCGAGGACGCCTTCAAGGTCGCCGCGCCGGGCGACAACCGCATCACCGTGGTCATGGAAGAGAGCGCCGGCGCCGACTATGGCCGCTTCACCCAGCGCACCGACTGCCAACGCTTCCTGCGCGGCCTGATCTGCGGCCAGGGCCTGGACAAGGTTCCGGGCCTGACCGGGATCGCGCCCTATGTGCCCAACGGCGACCGCGTGCTGGCTCAGGTCAATTTCGACCAGGGCGCCAACAAGTCGGAACTGGTCTCCGGCTGGTCGGCCCCGGATCCGAAGGGCGTATGGTCCAGCGGTCCGACCTCGGTGATGACCCTCAACGTCCCGGGGGTCGCGCCCGGCGCGCCGCTGATCGTCGAGCTGCACGCCATGAGCTTCAACAAGCCGCCCGAGGTGATGCAGAAAATCGAGGTGACCGTGAAGGGTCGCAAGCTGGTGACCTGGAACGTCGAGAAGGCCAACTGGCGTCCCTATCGCGTCAGCATCCCGGCCGATCTGGTCAAGCCGGGCGAGCCCCTGACCCTGGAATACACGATCGGCGCCCCGATGCCTGTGGCGGAAGACCCGCGCCGTATCGGCCTGGGCATCGAAAAGGTGATCGTCAGCCAGTAGGCGCCAAGGCTCGCAAGCGCGCGGCGTTGACGGTCTCGACGGCGGCCTTCAGCACCGCAGCGCTGCCCGCCGCGCCCTGCGCCGCGATGCTGTAGCGATCGGCGGCGACCACGGCGTAGCGGCCCGACTTGGCCGCGTCGTCCCATTGCTCGGTGACGGTCCGACCGGCGGCCGTGGTCACGCTCTCATAGCCGGTGGCTGTGCGACGGGTGGTCTGCGAGCCGCGCGCGTCATCGCTGGCCCCGACCGAGCCGATGGCGCCCAGATCGACGACCTCCAGCGTGAAGGCCGCGCCGCCTTTGATGTAGCGGGCGCTGACCGTGGTCATGCCGGCTTCGGTCCCGGCCTGGCTTGTGACATTCGAGCGCGCGAAGCCGCCGACGGAGGCGGGCAACAGAGCCGGCAGACTGGCGGGAGCGAGCGGCCTCGTCCCCTTCACCGCCGCCGTCTCGGCGCGGGCGGACTCCTTCTGCAGCTGACCGACCGTGACCTCGCCGCCATTGACCTCGACACGCGCGGAGGCGTCCGGGTCCTTCGGCTGGGCGCGACCGCAGGCCGTCAGGGCGGCCGTGACCAGGATCGCCGCGCACCAAATGCTCTTAGACATCGCCATACTCCTTGCCCGCCAACCCAACGCATCCGCCCACAGCTTGGCTGCGTCCGGCTTTGGCGCAGGGCCTCGCCACCCTGTAGTCTCCCGCTATCCGAGAATCAGGAGCCCCCATGGCCCGCGACGGCGCCGTCTATGCCTGCCAGTCCTGCGGCGCGGTCCAGACCAAGTGGTCCGGACAATGCCCCGCCTGCCAGAGCTGGAACACCCTGGCCGAAGAGGTCGGGGCCAGGCCCCCTGGCGCCCTGTCGTCGACCAAGGCCACCCGCGTGCGCGGCCTGCAGTTCACCGGCCTGGAAAGCGACACACCCCCGCCCCCGCGCATCCTGACCGGCGTCGATGAGTTCGACCGCGTCTGCGGCGGCGGCGTGGTCCCCGGCTCGGCCATCCTGATCGGCGGCGACCCGGGTGTGGGCAAGTCCACCCTGCTACTGCAGGTCTGCGCCAGCGCCGCCCTGCGCGGGGTCTCGTGCGCCTACATCTCGGGCGAAGAGGCCGTCGAGCAGATCCGCGGCCGCGCCGACCGCATGGGCCTGGCGAAGGCCAATGTCAGCCTGGCCGCCGAGACCTCGCTGCGCGACATCCTGGACGGGCTGAAGCGCGACAGCTTCGACCTCGTCGTCATCGACTCGATCCAGACGATGTGGAGCGACGCGCACGAGGCCGGGCCTGGCACGGTCACCCAGGTCCGCGCCTGCGCCACCGAGCTGGTGCGGCTGGCCAAGAAGAAGGGCGTAGCGATCCTGCTGGTCGGCCACGTCACCAAGGATGGCCAGATCGCCGGCCCGCGCGTGGTCGAGCACCTCGTGGACGCCGTCCTGGCCTTCGAGGGCGAGCGCGGCTACCCGTTCCGCATTCTGCGAGGCGCCAAGAACCGCTTCGGCGCCACCGACGAGATCGGCGTCTTCGAGATGGGCGACATTGGCCTGCGCGAGGTCAAGAACCCCTCGGCCCTGTTCCTGAACGAAGGCGGAGAACGTTCGGCCGGGGCTGCGGTGTTCGCCGGCATCGAGGGCAGCCGGCCCGTCCTGGTGGAATTCCAGGCCCTGGTCGCGCCCTCCGCGTACGGAACACCGCGCCGCGCCGTGGTCGGATGGGATTCCGGACGCCTGGCCATGGTCTTGGCCATCCTTGAATCCCGATGCGGCCTTGGTTTTGGCGACAAGGACGTCTATCTGAACGTCGCTGGCGGCATCCGGATCACGGAGCCGGCGGCCGATCTCGCGGCGGCGGCGGCCCTGGCCTCCTCCGCCCTGGACGTCGCCCTGCCCCAGGACTGCGTCGTGTTCGGCGAGCTCAGCCTGTCGGGCGAAGTACGGCCCGTCAGCCGGATGGAGACGCGTTTGAAGGAAGCCGCGAAACTGGGATTTGGCCGGGCGCTAGGACCGCTCTCCGGCCTTCCTGAGGGCGGCGGAGCCTTGCCGGTCGCGGGCGTCGCCCGCGTGGCCGACGCTGTCCGTCGCATCGGCGACGAGATCTGGAGCAGCCTGACGTGACGCCGTTCGACATCATCGCCGGGCTCCTGCTGCTGGTTTCCGGCGTCACAGGCTGGGTGCGCGGCGCCTCGCGCGAGCTGACCTCGGCCCTATCGTTCATCTTCGCCGCCGCCATCGCCCTGTTTGGCCTGCGCATCTCGGGCCCGATCTTCCGCAGCCTCATGGACCCCGACTGGGCCGCCACGGCCGCGGCGATCCTGGTGGTGTTCGTCGTCTTCTTCCTGATCTTCCGCCTGATCGGCGGCCAGCTGACCGCCAGCCTGCATGAGAGCTCGGCCGGGACGCTGGATCGCGCGGTCGGCGCCATCTTCGGCCTGATCCGGGCCACGGTGATCCTGGGCGTCTTCAACCTGCTGCTGCACCTGGCGACGCCGCCGGACCGCATGCCGCACTGGGTGCAGGACTCCATGTTCTACCCCCTGTCCGAGGCCAGCGGCACGGTGCTCAAGGTCTTCGCTCCGAAGGGCAAGGCCCTGGCCGGCAAGCTGGCCCCCGCGATCAAGGAAGCCGTCCATGAGGGCGGCGACAATACGTCCGGCGAGAAGTCGACGGATAAAGGCTATGATGATGACCAGCGTCGCAAGCTCGACGACCTGGTGGAGAAATCACGATGACCTTCCTGGGCCAGTCGACCGACCGGTATTCCTCCTCGCCCGTCCGTGACCCCGAGGACGATACGCTGCGCCTGGAGTGCGGCGTGTTCGGCGTGTTCGGCGTCCGTGACGCGGCGGCCATCGCGGCGTTGGGCCTGCACGCCCTGCAGCATCGCGGCCAGGAGGCCTGCGGCATCGCCGCCTTCGACGGCAATCGCTTCCACACCGAGCGCCACATGGGCCATGTCGGCGACGCCTTCACCGGCTCGGACCTGGTGCAGCGCCTGCCCGGCGCCCTGGCCATCGGCCACACCCGCTATTCCACGGCCGGCGGCGCGGGCATCCGCAACGTCCAGCCGATGTTCGCCGATCTCGAGACCGGCGGCGTGGCCATCGCCCACAACGGCAACCTGACCAACTTCCTGACCCTGCGCGAGCGCCTGGTGCAGGAAGGCGCGATCTTCCAGTCGACCTCGGACTCGGAAGTAATCCTACACCTGATCGCCCGCTCGCGTAAGGCCAAGATCGTCGACCGCTTCGTCGACGCCGTCGGTCAGATCGAAGGTGGCTACGCCCTGGTGGCCATCACCAACAAGAAGATGATCGGCCTGCGCGACCCGCTGGGCATCCGCCCGCTGGTGCTGGGCGACCTGGACGGCAAGCCGGTCCTGGCCTCGGAAACCTGCGCGCTGGACATGATCGGCGCCCGCTTCGTGCGCGACATCGAGCACGGCGAGATGGTGGTGATCGAAGAGACCGGCATCACCTCGACCAAGCCGTTCCAGACCCAGGCCGCGCGCCCCTGCGTGTTCGAGTACGTGTACTTCGCCCGCCCCGACAGCGTCGTGAACGGCCGCTCGGTCTATGGCGTGCGCAAGCGCATGGGCCGGAACCTGGCCAAGGAAACCGGCATCGAGGCCGATGTCGTGGTGCCGGTGCCCGACTCGGGCGTGCCGGCGGCCCTGGGCTTCGCCCAGGAGAGCGGCATCCCGTTCGAGATGGGCATCATCCGCAACCACTATGTGGGCCGCACCTTCATCCAGCCGACGCAGGGCGTCCGTGAGCTGGGCGTGCGCATGAAGCACAGCCCCAACCGCGCCATCCTGGCCGGCAAGCGCGTCATCCTGATCGACGACTCGATCGTGCGCGGCACCACCTCGCTGAAGATCGTCCGCATGGTCCGCGAGGCCGGCGCCACCGAGGTCCACCTCCGCTCGGCCAGCCCGCCGATCAAGTGGCCCGACTTTTACGGCATCGACATGCCCGAGCGTGAGCAGCTGCTGGCGGCCAACAAGTCGCTGGAAGAGATGGCCAAGTTCCTGGAAGTGGACAGCCTCGGCTTCCTGTCGGTCGAGGGCCTGTACGACGCCCTGGAAGCCGGTCCCCGCGACCCGGCCGCTCCGCAGTTCACCGACCACTACTTCACCGGCGACTATCCGACCCGTCTGACGGACCGCGAGATCGCCGAGGGCCGCAACGAGACCAACGACAAGCAGCTCTCGCTGCTCAGCGCCTAAGTCTTTCCGTGAGCCTGAAGAGCGTTCTCGAGAAGCTGAAGCTCGAGCCCTATGTGCTGGCGCTGTTCGGCATGGTCGTGCTGGCCTCGATCCTGCCGGTGCGGGGCGAGGCCGCGCATGGCCTGAACATCGTCGTCAAGCTGGCCATCGCCCTGCTGTTCTTCCTGCACGGGGCCAAGCTGTCGCGTGAGAGCGTGGTGGCCGGCGCGACGCATTGGCGGCTGCACCTGCTGATCCTGGCCTTCACCTTCGTGATGTTCCCGATCCTGGGGCTGGCGATCAGCAAGATCGGCGTCCTGCCCCCGACCCTGGCGGCGGGCATTCTGTTCCTGTGCTGCCTGCCCTCGACCGTGCAGTCGTCGATCGCCTTCACCTCGATCGCGCGCGGCAATGTCGCCGCCGCCGTCGTGGCCGCCAGCGCCTCCAACCTCTTCGGCATCTTCATCACACCCGTGCTGGTCAGCATGCTGATGCACACGCAGGGCGGCGCCGCCGGCGGCTGGAAGTCGGTGCAGGACATCGTGGTCCAACTCCTCCTGCCGTTCATCGCCGGCCAACTGGCCCGGCCGCTGGTCGCCAAGTGGATCGAGAAGAACAAGCAGCTGATCGGCTATGTCGATCGCGGCTCCATCCTGCTGGTGGTCTACGCCGCCTTCAGCGAGGCCGTGGTCGGCGGCATCTGGCACAAGATCTCGCCGCTGCAGCTGATGATCCTGCTGGCGGTCAACGGCGCTCTGCTGGCCATCGTGCTGGCGATCACCACCTACGGCGCGCGGGCCCTGGGCTTCTCGCCCGAGGACGAGAAGGCGATCACCTTCTGCGGCTCCAAGAAGAGCCTGGCGACGGGCGTGCCGATGGCCAACATCCTGTTCCCGGGTCCGACGGCGGGGATCATCGTCCTGCCGCTGATGATCTTCCACCAGATCCAGCTGATGGCCTGCTCGGTCATCGCCCAGCACTACGCCAAGAAATACGCCGAACAGGAGATGGAGGCTTAAGGGCTTGCCCCGGTTTCCGTCCGCCCTTCCCTGCTCTAGAACGCGCCCATGACCTCCGACTCCTCTCAGCCGCTGGCCGGCCGCATCGCCCTCGTCACGGGCGCCACGCGCGGCATCGGCGAAGCGGTCGCCCTGGGCCTGGCCAAGGCCGGTGCCCACGTCATCGCCGTCGGGCGCACGCAAGGCGCGCTGGAAGCCCTGGACGACGCGATCCTGCAGGCCACCGGCGAGCGCGCCACCCTGGTGCCGCTGGACCTGCGCGAGGCCGACGGCCTGGACCACCTGGGCGCGGCCATCCATCAGCGCTGGGGCAAGCTGGACATCGTGGTCGGCGCGGCCGGCCTGTTGGGTCCGCTGACCCCCGTCAGCCACCTGGAGCCCAAGGGCTGGGACATGATCCTGTCCACCAACCTGACGGCCAACTGGCGGCTGATCCGGTCGATGGACCCGCTGCTGCGCGCCTCGGACGCCGGCCGGGCGGTGTTCTTCTCCAGCAGCGTCGCCAAGACCCGTCCAGCCTTCTGGGGCGCCTATGCCGCCACCAAGGCCGCGCTGGAGGCGATCGTCGACGTCTATGCCGACGAGATGGAGAACACTCCCGTCCGCGCCCTGTGCGTCGATCCCGGCGCCATGCGCACGCGGATGCGCTCGGGCGCCTTCCCCGGCGAGGACCCCAGCACGGTCCCCGCGCCGGAAACGATCGTGCCGTTCGTGATCGATCTGGTCCGCCCGGACCGCGAACCGCCCAAGGGCGTGGTGCGCTTCAAGGAGCGCGGCCAGGAGTCGGCCAGCATCGACGCCTGATGACGATTCTCGAATTGCAAAATTTGCGTAACAATTCGCGCCGCCAGAGTTGTTGCGTAGGGAAACTTACACCCAGGATCGGCAAAATCCGGGGAAGTTTTTGACCATTCGATGAACCTGTTATCTGATTAGGGATTGTTTAACCTCGCCCGACGAGAGGTGCGTATACTTTGTACGCAACACCCTCAGGGGCCCCGATGGCGCTGTTCTCCTTTGGCCGTGAAGACGGCGACGCTTCGAGCAAGATCGCCGATCTTCAAGGCGTGGTCGCCGCCATCCAACGCTCCCAGGCGGTGATCGAGTTCAGCCTCGACGGCACGATCATCACCGCCAACGACAATTTCCTGAAGACCCTCGGCTATGGCCTGAGCGAAATCCAGGGCCGCAAGCACAGCTTGTTCGTTGACAGCGCTTACGCGGCCAGCGGCGAGTATCAGGAATTCTGGCGTCGCCTGAACGCCGGCGAGTTCTTCTCCGACAAGTACAAGCGCATCGGCAAGGGCGGCCGCGAGGTCTGGATCCAGGCCTCGTACAACCCGATCTTCGACAAGAACGGCAAGCCCACCAAGGTCATCAAGTTCGCCACCGACATCACGGCGATGGAAGACGAGCGCCGCCAGAACGAGGCCGAGCGCAAGGCGACCCAGGACGAGCAGGACCACGTCGTCTCCGTCCTGGCCCAGAGCCTGAACCAGCTGGCGCGCGGCGACCTGACGGCGCGCGTCGACGCCCAGTTCGACGGCCGCTATGCGGTCCTGAAGCAGGACTTCAACGGCGCCGTCGACAGCCTCCGCCAGGCCATGAGCGCGATCGCCGACGCGGCCGGCGGCATGGAAGGCAGCGCCAACGAGATCGCCAGCGCCTCCAACGACCTGTCCAAGCGCACCGAGCAGCAGGCCGCCAGCCTGGAAGAGACCGCCGCCGCCCTGGACCAGATCACCGCCACGGTCCGCCGCAGCGCCGACGGCGCCAAGCAGGCCTCGGCCGCCGCCTCGGCCGCCAGCACCGACGCCGACCGCTCGGGCGCCGTCGTCGCCGAAGCCGTCGCCGCCATGGGCGAGATCGAGAAGTCCTCGGGCCAGATCACCCAGATCATCGGGGTGATCGACGAGATCGCCTTCCAGACCAACCTGCTGGCGCTGAACGCGGGCGTCGAAGCCGCCCGTGCGGGCGAAGCCGGTCGCGGCTTCGCGGTCGTCGCCCAGGAAGTCCGGGCCCTGGCCCAACGCTCGGCGGACGCGGCCAAGGAGATCAAGACCCTGATCGCCAACTCCTCGACCCAGGTGGAGCGCGGCGTGAAGCTGGTCGGCGACACCGGCCAGGCGCTCAGCGGCATCGTCGGCAAGGTCGGCGAGATCAACGCCCTGATCCGCGAAATCGCCGTGTCCTCGCAGGAGCAAGCCACCGGCCTGAATGGCGTCAACGACGCGGTGAACCAGATGGACCAGGTCACCCAGCAGAACGCCGCCATGGTCGAGGAAGCCAACGCCGCCTCGGCCTCGCTGCGCGGCGAGGCCCAGGACCTGGCCCAGCTGGTCTCTCGCTTCGAAACCGGCGCTCCCGTGCGCACCCGCGCGCCAGCCCCGGCGCCCGTCCACCGCCCCGCCCCGCGCGCCAAGGCCTATGCCCGCCCTGGCTCGGCCGCGCCGGCGACGAACTGGGAAGAGTTCTAGGGACTTGAGATGTAGGGCGGCGCCTGGCCGCCCTACTGGCCCGCCCGCAACTGGCGCAGCAGCAGGTTCGCCGTAGCCGTCGCCGAGCCGTCACCGGTCAGGGCGGCGGCCACCACGGCCCCGTCCCGCACCGAATAGGCCACGACCGCGCTGGCGCCCGGCGTGCCGCCCAGGTGGCCCAGCCACAGACTCTTGCTCCCGTCGGCCTCCGGGACCTCCACGACCATCGCGCCCAGACCGTAGAAGCTGCCGGCGTCGAACATCGGGTAGAGCCGGCTGAACATCGCCGTGACGGTCTCCTGCTTCAACAGCTTGCCGCCCAGCAGCGCGGCCCAGACCCGCGCCATGTCCTGCGCGGAGCCCACGGCGCCGCCGGCCGCCCCGGCCCAGGCGGGCTCGATCGGCGCCTCCTTGGCCGAGACCAGCCTGGCCACGTCCTCGGCCTTGTCGCCGTCCGTCAACATGCGCAGCGAGGCCAGGCCCAGCGGCTTGATGATCCGCGCCTCGACCGACGCCTGCCAGGGTTGGCCATCGACCTTCTCGATCACCGCACCCAGCAGGGCGTAGCCGGTATTCGAATAACGCCAGCGCTCGCCCGGACACGAAAACGCGCCATGCCGGGCGATGATCTTCACGTCCTCGTCCAGAGTATGGGCGCGACGCTCGGCGCGAGCCTTGAGGTCTTCGTTGGCGCTGAACAGGCCGCCGGTGTGGGCCAGGAGGTCGCGGATCGTCACCACGTCGCCGTTGGGCGCGCCGGCCACGTATTTGCTGATCGGGTCTTCCAGCTTCAGCTTGCCGGCCTCGACCAGTTGCAGGGTGACGATGGCCACCAGGCTCTTGCCGGCGCTGGCCCAGAACAGCATCGGCGGCTGGTCGCCACTGTCGGTGCGACTCCAGGCGCCCTTGCCGGGGATCAGGACGGCGGCGGTCATGGCCGGTGCGTGGGTCGCGCCCTTGGCCTGCATGAACGCCGCCTCCAACCGCGCCACGGTCGCAGCGTCGAGCGCGGCCTTGGGGACCTCGGCCAGCAGCGGCGGCGTGACCGGCGCGTGCAGCGCGGGCCCGGCATAGGTCACCGCGCTCTTGCAGACCACCGGCTTGTAGTCGGCCGCCAGCGCGCTCGCCGGCAGCACGGCCCCGATCAAAGCCAAGCAGGCCAAGGCCAGTCCCATCCACCGCATCGCCATCTCTCCGGTTCAGCTTCAGGAAGCTAAACGCTTATGGCGAAGTTTAGGCTCAGCGCTTCGACTTGCCTGGCCCCGTATTGCCACGCACGGTCCGCGCGCCGGACACCGGACGCTTGGGCCCCGCCGCCTTGCCGCCGGCCGACTTGACGCCGACCTTGTAGCTGGGGGTCGTCGAGACCTTCTTCTGGACCTTGGGGCCCAGCTTCTTGACCGACTTGACCGCGGCCTTGCCGGGCTCGGCGGCGACGGCGCCCTCGACGGGGGCGGCAGCGACCTTCGGAGCAGCCGGGGCCTTCTTCTTCACCGGCTTGGCCAAGCGCGGGTCAGGCAGACCCGCCTCGATCGCGGCCTTGGCGGCGGCTTCGTCGGCGATGCGCTTGGACTTCTTGACCGTGTTGCGCGAGGCGCGGATGCGTTCCTCCTCACGCTCGCGGCGTTCGAACTCGCGCTTGCCCCGGCCGCTGTGGCCCTTGGCCTCGCCGTCGGCATAGGGGTTGGCGCCCGACTTGATGGTGATGCGCAGCGGCACCCCCGGCAGGTCGAAGCTTTCGCGCAGGCTGTTGATCAGATAGCGCCGATAGTGGTCGGGCATCTGGTCGGCGCGGCTGGAGAACAGCACGAACGTCGGCGGACGGGCCTTGGTCTGGGCCATATACTTGGGCTTCACGCGACGGCCCGAGACGGCGGGCGGCGGGTGGCGCTGCATGGCCATCTGCAGCCAGTCGTTCAGGTCGCGGGTCTTGACCTTGGTCGACCAGTCCTTGTGGATCTTCAGCACGGCCGGCATCAGCTTGTTGACGCCGCTGCCAGTCTCGCCCGACAGCGCCACGACCGGCGCGCCGCGCACCTGGGGCAGCATGCGCTCGGCGTGTTCGCGGAAGGCCGCCAGGGTCGCGGCCTGATCCTCGATCAGGTCCCACTTGGCCAGCACGAACACCAGGGCGCGCCCTTCCCGCTCGGTCAGGTCGGCGATCTGCAGGTCCTGGATCTCGAACGGGTGGGTGGCGTCCATCACCAGCACCACGACCTCGGCGAAGGTGATGGCGCGGATGGTGTCCTGGGTGGAGAGCTTCTCCAGCTTCTCCTGCACCTTGGCCTTCTTGCGCAGGCCGGCGGTGTCCACGAGGCGGACCTTCTTGTCGCCCCAGACCCAATCGACCGAGATCGAGTCGCGGGTGATGCCGGCTTCCGGGCCGGTCAGCAGGCGCTGCTCGCCGATCAGGCGGTTGATCAGGGTGGACTTGCCGGCGTTCGGACGACCGACTATGGCCAGCCGGATCGGCTTGTCCTCGTCGTCCTCGTCATCGCTGTACTGGTCTTCGGGGACGGCTTCCAGCATGGCGGCGTAGAGCTCGGCCATGCCCTCGCCGTGCTCGCCCGAGATCGGGATCGGCTCGCCCAGGCCCAGCTTGTAGGCCTCGCCGATGCCCGACTGGCCGGCTTTGCCCTCGGCCTTGTTAGCGGCGATGATCACTGGCTTGCCGCGACGGCGCAGCAGGGTGGCGAACACCTCGTCCAGCGGGGTGACGCCTTCGCGGGCGTCGTAGATGAACAGCGACAGATCGGCTTCCTCGATCGCCAGCTCGGTCTGGGCGCGCATCCGCGCTTCCAGGCTCTCGTCGGCGACGTCCTCGAAGCCGGCGGTGTCGATCAGGTGCAGGTCCAGGTCGCCCAGGCGGCCGTCGGCGTAGCGGCGGTCACGGGTGACCCCCGGCTGGTCGTCGACGATGGCCAGCTTCTTGCCGGCCAGACGGTTGAACAGCGTGGACTTGCCCACATTGGGGCGGCCGACGATGGCGAGTTTCAAAGGCATAGTGGTCCAGTAGTCGATTTTCGCTCTTCCCGCAAAAGCGAACGCCCGGGCCAGCTTTCGCGGACCCGGGCTCAAGAGCAATTCAAGGTGTCGAGCGGGCCGAAAAGCCCACCCGTTAGACTTAGCGGATGGCGACCAGATCGGCGTCGTCGGTGACGATGTAGATCATGTTGCCGACCGCGATCGGGTTGATCAGCACCGAGGCGCCGATCTTCAGGGTCTTTTCCTTGGCGCCGGTCTTGGCGTTCAGGGCGACGGCCTCACCGGCGCTGGACACCGTGATCAGACGGCCATTGGCCAGGATCGGGGTCGACCACAGGATCGGATGCTTGGCGCGCTTCTTCTTCTGCTTCTTGGACAGGGCCTCGGTGTTGTTGAGGTCCTGGATCCAGTAGACCGAACCGTTCTCGCGCGAGACGCAGATCACCTGGCCGGCCTTGTCGACGACGAAGACGACGTCGCCGGCGGCCCACGGGGTGGTGATGGCGGTGACCGGCAGACTCCAGCGGGCCTGGCCCGAGCGCAGGTCGGTGGCGGCGAAGACGCCCGAGTGGCTGACGGCGAAGACGTCGCCCTTGTAGATCACCGGGCGGCCCGGGATGTCGCGGATTTCCGACAGCGCGTTGGTGCGGCTGGCGCGGCTGAGTGCCTCGCTCCACAGATCGTTGCCGTTGGTGGCGCGCAGGGCCACCAGTTCGCCCGAGGCGAAGCCGGCCACGACGGTGTCGCCGCTGACGGCGGGGCTCGAGGCGGCCAGGATGCGGGCCGGTTCGCTGAGGGCCTGGTAAGTCCAGCCCGGCGCGCCGGTGGCCGCGTCAAAGGTCAGCAGTTCGTTGTCGGTCGAGACCACGAACACGCGGCCGTCGGCGACGGTCGGCGCCGCGTGGATCGGGGTCGTGACATCCTGCGTCCAGTTCAGATTGCCCGACGCGGCGTCCATTTGAGCCACCAGGCGGAAGCCCGAGGTGACGTACAGCTTATTGTCGGCGCCGACAGCGACGCCGCCGCCAAAGCCCAGGCGATCGTTCTTCTTAGGCAGCAGGCCCAGGAAGCCGGCCTTCTTGATCGAACCGGCGGCCGGACGCAGGTCCTTGCGCCAGATCTGCGAGCCCGACTTGGCATCCAGCGCCACGACGTCGGCTTCACCGTCCATCACGAAGATGCGGCCTTCGGCCGACACTGGCGGGGCGGTGACGTGGAAGGTCTTGCCGCCCTTCTTGCCGAAGCCCTTCTTCCAGGCGATCTGGAAGTCCTTGCCGGCGTCGACGTGCTCGATCGACTGTTCGGCGTTGCCGCCCGGCAGGCGCCATTCGGTCTGGGCAACCGGATCGGGCAGGAAGAAGTCGGCGCCCTTCAGCGACTCGTTGGCCTCGACCTTCTGGTCGAAGGCGATGATCGAGATGCGCTGACCCTGGCTGGCCTGGGACTTGTTCTTGTCCTTGCCGTGGAAGGGATTGATCTTCGAAACCGTCGAGCAGCCGGTGACGGCCATGGACGCCGACATCAGCGCGACCAGGGCGACGGAACGCTTGGAAATCATCAGGCGGCTCATTGGGCGTTAGGGGCGGCTTGCGGGCCAGCCGCGGCGGGCAGTTGGCTCATCGGCGGCATTGGCGGCAGGTTGGCGGCGGCCTTCACGGCGGCGGCCAGGTCCTTGGCGGTGCCCGAGTCGATCAGCTGCATGGCCGCCTGGGCGCGCTGGCGCACCTCGTCGGACGTGCTGCTGTCGAGCGAATTGGCCAGGATCACGAAGTCTGCGCGCGCCCCCTTCAGGTCGCCGGCCTGCAGCTTGGCGAAGGCCAGCGCTTCCTTGGCGTACACGCGGTACGGGCTCTTTTCCCCCGCCAAAGGCGTCAACCTCGATTCCAGATCCTTGTAGGGAGCCGTGTCCATCAGGGCGAAGGCGGATTTGAGGCGGGCCAGGTCGCCCAGCAGGGTGTTCGGCGCGGCCTTGGCGGCCTCGTCGAGATAGCCGACGGCCTCCTTGGTCTTGTTCTCTTCGAGGCGGATATCGCCCATCTGCATCAGGGCCAGGGCCTTGTAGCCCTCGGCGCCGCCGTCGGCGACGACCTTGAACTGGCCGAACGCGCTGGCCGGGCCTTGCTTCTGCGCTGTCACGAGCGCGGCCTGGTAGCCTTCCGAGGCCTTGTTGGCCTGGGTCGTCTGATACGAGGTCCAGCCCCAGTAGCCGCCGACGCCGATCACCACGGCCACCACGGCCGCCGCCACGAACGGCAGCGATTTCACCGCCAGCTTGCTATAGCGCTCCGAGCGAAGCTGTTCTTCGACTTCGTCAAAAACATCGACCACGAAACGAGGCTCCGAAACAGGCGCTGGTCCAGGGACGTCTCTCGCACGGGAGCGACGCCGCTGGACTGAAGACAGATTGTGGCGGGCGGAGGGCCGCTCGCCGAGGCGGCGAACCTATAGCGTGCCGCGCTGAGCCGCAACGCGCCCTTTTAAGCGTTTAGGCCTTCTTGGCGTAATAGGTCTCGGCTTCGCCCGGGAAGCTGCGATCCTTCACGTCACGCGCGTAGTCGGCCGCCGCGCGGGTGATCTCGCCCTTCAGGTCGGCGTAGCGGCGGACGAACTTCGGGGTCCAGTCGAACAGGCCCAGCATGTCGTCGACGACCAGGACCTGGCCGTCGCAGCCGGCCGAGGCGCCGATGCCGATGGTCGGGACCGAGACGGCCTCGGTGACTTCGCGGGCCAGACTCTCGGCCACGCCCTCGACGACGATGGCGAAGGCGCCGGCCTCGGCGGTCAGGCGGGCCTCTTCCAGCACCTTGGCGCGGCCGGCTTCGTCCTTGCCCTTGGCCTTGAAGCCGCCTTCCAGCAGCACCGCCTGGGGCCGCAGGCCGACATGGCCCATGACCGGCACGCCGCGCTGGGTGAGATAGGCGATGGTCGCCGGCACGGTCGGACCGCTCTCGACCTTCACCGCCTGGGCGCCGGTCTCCTTCATGATCCGCACGGCGTTGGCGTAGGCCTCCTCGGGCGCGCCCTCGTACGAGCCGAACGGCATGTCGACCACGACCATGGCCTTCCTGGAGCCGCGCATGACCGCCTGGCCGTGCAGGATCATCATCTCCATGGTCACGCCGACGGTATTGGGCAGGCCATGCACGACCATGCCCAGCGAATCCCCGACCAGCAGCAGGTCGCACGCGTCGTCCAGCGCGGCGGCGACCGGCGCGGTGTAGGCCGTCAGGCAGACGATGGGCACGCCGCCCTTGCGGGCGGCGATGTCGGGGGCGGCCAGACGGCGAACCGTCTCTTCACGATGGGCGGACAGGGCGAGCGCTCCCTCAAGCGGCGTCTTTCAAGGCGCCGTTTGTGGGCCGGATCGCGCCGCACCGCAACATGAACGGCGATAACACCGCTCAGGACAGTACGGCGCGTACCTCAGAAGTCCTCGACCACGCGCGTCACGAAGAACGCGATGGCCACGACGGCCAGACCCGCCGCCAGCCAAACGGCCTCGGCGCTGGACGGGGTCGTCAGCACCGCGTTGAACTTGGTCACGGCGCCGTTGATCTCGTTCTCCAGCGTGTGGCTGCCGTTCTTCGACAGCTGCGCGACCTCGTTCGAGAAACGAGTCGACAACAGCTGGAAGGCCGCGATCAGGCCCGCCGCGCCGCCGGCGATGGCGATGAACATCCGCCGCATCGCCCAACCCCGGTCCAGCTTGGCCGCGACCTCGGCGTTGAACAGAGCCGCGTCGGGGAACGACGGCGGCTCGGCGAACAGACGTGACAGTTGGGCTTCGAAATCGGGTTCAGCCATGAGCTTCCCTCCTCGCCCCTTTCTCAGGTTGGGCCTCTGATCGGGCGAGTTTCGCCCGGAGTTTATCCAAACCACGTTTGACATGGGATTTGACCGTGCCGATCGGGATATTCAAGGCCTCGGCCGCCTCGGCGTGGGACCAGTCGGCGCCGTAGCACAGGGAAACGCACAGGCGCTCCCCGCGTGACAGCGTCTTCAGGGCCTCGTCGAGATCGATGCGACTGGCCGCGTCCCCCGACGCGTCGCGCACCATCACGTCCTCGACCGGTTCGACGGTGTCCGAGAAGATCAGCCGCGTGTCGCGCTTGACCTTCTTCAGATAGAGCCGCGCGGCGATCTTCTTGATCCAGGCCCCGAAGGTCCCGTCCCCGCGAAACTCGGCCGCCTGTTCGAAACCAGTCATGAAGGCGTCCTGGGCCAGGTCGTCGGCGGTGGCCGAGTCGGCGCCCAGGCGGCGCAGCAGCCCCCGGACGGCCGAGCCGTGCCTGCGCACCAGCTCCCCGTAGGCCCTACGGTCGCCCGCCGCCGCTTGGGCTGCGAGTTCGACATCGTGACCGGTTGGTGGGCGTTCCGTGCCCATTGGATCATGCCCCTCCCAAGGCTCGCGAGCCGTCCTAGACCCGCTCTTCCTTGTTCGGATTGAAGAAGCTGAGGACGATGAAGGCCACGCCGATCACGGCGGGAATGACGGCGATGCCGAAGCCGTCGAAATCGCTGTCGCCATGAACGACGCCCAGCGAGGTGGCCAGACCGATGCCGATGCCGATGGCCAGCCAGATCACGCCGGTGCGCAGGTCGCGCAGACGGGTCGGCGGGGTCTTCACGCTGCGGCTCATGGCCTCGATCACCTCGGGCGGGACCGGTTGGCCCTTCTCGATGGCCACGCGCAGGGTGCGCTGCATTTCACGACGCTCGCGGCTCTTGAAGTAGAACGGCAGGCAGACGATGGCGGCGACCATGGCGAAGGCGCCCAGCGGAACGATGATTTCAGGACCCATTTTAAATCCTCCAACGAGTTGTTTGGACGACGCCCCCGCGCCGCCTTCACTAGTAAGAGGCGTTCACGGTCCTGTTTGGAGGCGCCCGCCGGGATGAAACTTTCGTAAGACGAGTCTAGCGGATCGAAAGACCCAGCCGACGCCATACCGAGGGGCCGCCGGCCATCAAGGCCGCCGCGACGAAAGCCCCCAGGGCCGCGACCGGCGCCAGCCCTGGCGCGATGATCTCCACCGCCCGGTTCAACACCGGAGAACAGGCCCACAGCACCAGGGCGATGACCACCGCCCCGGCCGCGCCCGTCGTCAGGCGGTCCAGGAACATCTGGCGCTCGATCCGCTGCATCACCTCGGCGGTGAAAACGTCGGCGCGGCTCTGCTTGGGCTCTTCACCCAGGAAGGCGGCGAGTTGATCGTCCAGGTTCATCGAGAACCTCCCATAACGGCCAGCAGTCGCTCGCGACCACGGGTAACATGCGATTTCACCGTGCCTAGGGGAAGCCCGAGCGCATCGGCGGCTTCGGCGTGCGACCAGCCCTGGCCGAGACACAACGTGACACAGGCTCGCTGGTCTTCCGGCAAAGTCGCCAGGGCTTTTTCGAGGGCCATGCGGTCCTCGGCCCCGACTTCGGCGGCGGTCTCCAGTTCCTGCTCCCCGCGCCAGGCCTCGTCGCGGGCGGCGGCGCGCTGGGCGCCGCGTCGCTGCGACAGGGCCTTCTTCCAGGCCACGCCATAGAGCCAGGCCCGGAAGCCCTCGTCCTCGCGCAGCCTCGGCAGGCCCGCCCAGGCCGCCACGAAGGCTTCCTGGGCGATGTCGTCGGCGTCGATCCAGCCGCTCTTGCGCAGGAAGCCCCGCAAAGGCTTCTCGTGGATCGCCACCAGCCGCGCGAAGGCGGCCTGGGAGCCCGCGCGCGCCTGTCGGACGAGCGCGGCTTCCATCAGATGGTCGGACCCTTCTGGTCGAGGATCACCTGGACCAGGGTGGCCAGGCACAGCGCGCCCAGCACGAAGGCCACGATCACGAAGGCCTCGCCCGCGCCGTACATGTCGGTGGCGGCCGCGACGGTGAAGCCGCTGGCCAGCGCGCCGAACAGCACCACCTGGTACCAGCTGCGCTCGCGACGGCGACGATAACGCGGACGCTCGTCACGCTCCTCGTCGTCGCCGTGCCAGCGCTTGTTAAGCCGGGCCAGAAGTTCGGGCGGCGGCTCGCGGCCGGACGCGGCGTAAGTCTTGATCAGGTCCAGCGTCTCGCGATTGGCGCGGTACGACAGCCACGACTGCCACGCGCCGAACACGAACCAGCTGAGCGGGAAGATCAGCCACCAGAACTGACGGAAAATGTCCTCTGACATCGGATGCTCCTAGCGGTTCAGCGCCGAGACCAGGGCGGCCGGCGGTTCCTGGCCCTTGGCGGCCAGCTCGCGCAGCGTCTCGACCACCTCGCGGCGGGCGCGGTAGTCCAGCCATGAGCGGAAGGCCCCCAGCGCCATGGCGCCGATCGGGAACATCAGCCACCAGAAGTCACGGAACAGGTCGGCCACGGTCAGGTCCTTCAAACAGGCGCGATCATTCGCGCTTTCGAAGGTTAGTCGCCGCCGACCGTCACGCTGGATGCGCCGACGTACGAAATAATTTCGGACATCGTGGCGAAGGACACCGTGGGCTGGTGCTGGGCCAGGATCGAGGGCTTGGCGTAGCCCCACGTGACGGCGCCGCAGTCCAGGCCCACCGCGCGGGCGGCCTCGATGTCGCGGGTCTCGTCGCCGATGCAGATGATCTTGTCGCGCGAGACGCCCTGGCGGGTGACTTGCTTGAACTTGCGGGCCTTGCCGAACAGCGACGCGCCGCAGGCATAGAGGCTGATCAGATCGCCCAGCTCCTCGCCCAGCACCCGGCGGATGACCGCCTCGCTGTTGGAGCTGACCACCGCGATCTTGACGCCGGACGCGTGCAGGGCGCGCAACATCCGGGCGGTCTCGGGGAACAGCGGGATGGTGTGGGCGTCGGCGGCCATCAGCTTCTTGCCGGCGCGGGCGATCAGCGGAAGCTTCCAGGGCGAGACGCCCAGATAGCGGATGACCTCGCGGGTGCTGCGCCCGCGCAGCATCTCGATCTCTTCGTCGGTGACGGTCTTGAAGCCGTACCGGCGCGCCATCGGATTGACAGCCCGCATCATCCAGGCGGCGCTGTCGGCCAGCGTGCCGTCGAAGTCGAAGATGACCAGCTCGTATCGCGAGACAGCGTCCCCCACGCGTCCAATACCCCCACATGGCCCGCGACGACGCGGGACCTTCCGTCCAGTGATAGACTGATCCCCTGGAAGTTGTCGTCTTAAACTTCGCGGAAGGCGCGAGGGAAAGCGTGGATGATTTTCGCGGCTTAACCCAGTGAAGCTTCGTAGATCTCGGGCTTGAAGCCGACCAGGCGACGGTCGCCCAGGTCCAGAACCGGACGCTTGATCATCGACGGCTGGGCCAGCATCAGGGTGATGGCCTTGTCGGCGGTCAGGTCGGTGCGGTCGGCCTCGTCCAGCTTGCGGAAGGTCGTGCCGGCGCGGTTCAGGATGGTTTCCCAGCCATGCTCCTGGACCCAGCCCTCCAGCGTGGCGCGATCGATGCCGACGGCCTTGTAGTCGTGGAAGTCATACGCCTGACCTCGGCTCTCAAGCCACTTGCGAGCCTTGGCGACCGTGTCGCAGTTCTTGATGCCGTACATCGTCGGGGTCATGGCAGGCCTCTTACGCGATTCCCGCGCCGGTCAGATCCCAGCTCCGCAGCACGATGTGCTGGGTCTGGCCCAGCTTGCTCTGCACCAGCACGAAGCGGTCCACGGTCCAGCGGATCGGCGCGATGTCCTGGGCCGGGATGACCTGGCCGTCGTAGAGCAGCGTGATGTGCGGGACGAACTGCTTGTCGGGCTTCAGGGCCGCGCCGGCCATCTTCAGGCCCAGCGCCCTCTGGAAATCGATCAGCGAGGCGACGCCCTCCCCGCCTTGCAGCGTGAAGGGGTTGTTGCCCGGCCGGTTGGCGAAGCTGACGGCCTTGTCGAAGACCACCTCGAACGATGCGGCCGAGAGCGCGTCACCAGCCATCTTGCCCTTGGTCACCATGTCGTTGGGCAGGCCGACATAGTCGCCCAGGTGATGCAGGGTGATGTGAAAGCGGTCGGTCAGCAGCGGCTGGCCCCGCAAGCCCAGGCTTTCGCGCAGGCGGCGCGCCTCGATCGCAATCTTCTCGGCCGTGGCGGCGTCCGGATACAGCAGGAACATCAGCCGGTCGGTCGGCGTCGGCGGGTCGAAGCCCGGCAGGCCCATCTGCAATGTCTCGGCCATTCCGGCGCCTCCTGTCTCGTCGCCAGGGTTACGCCGCTTCGCTTTCCCGGCCAACGCCGCATTACATTTCGTTTACGCGCGTAATCGTTGGCTTGACGGGATCGTTTACGTGCGTAATCGTCAGAGCATGGATACGAACCCGCAACGCATCAGCGCCGCCGAGAGCGAAGTCATGAAGGTGCTCTGGGCCGACAGCCCCAAGCCCGCCGAGGACGTCCTGGCCCTCCTGGCCAAGGACCACGGCTGGGCCGAGGGCACGGTGAAGACCCTGCTGAACCGCCTGCTGAAGAAAGGCGCGATCGCCGCCGACAAGGACGGTCGCCGCTTCCTCTACCGCCCGCTGGTCGGTCGCGAGGACTATGTGGACTCCGAGAGTCAGGGCCTGCTGGACCGCCTGTTCGACGGCCGCCTGGCGCCGCTGGTCAGCCACTTCTCCAAGCGCGAGAAGCTGAACCCCGAGGACATCGCCGAACTGCGCCGCCTGCTGGACAAGATCGACGATGACCAGTGAGCTGATCCTGTTCCTGGCCAAGGCAAACCTGGCCCTGGCGGCGGCGGTGCTGCTGGCGCTCGCCTTGCGAAAGCCGGTCCGCGCTGCGTTCGGCGCCCGCAGCGCCTACGCCCTGTGGCTCATCGCGCCGCTGTCGGTGCTGGCCTTGCTGATCCCGGCGCGGACCGTCACCCTGCCCGCGCCTGTCGTCGCCAAGCCGGCCGTCATGGCCGTCCCGCAAGCGCCGGCGTCCTCCCCGTCCGTGACGCTCGCTCCCAACTCATCAAAGCCCCTACCGATCGCCGAGATCGTCCTGGGCTTGTGGGCCTTCATCGCCTTCGCCGGCCTGATCGTCCAGGCCGAGCGCCAGCGGCGGTTCGTCCGGTCGCTGGGCCGGCTCAGCACCACAGACGACGCCAGCCTGCTGCTAGCCGAGCGTCCTGGCGTCGGCCCAGCCGTGATCGGGGCCCTGGCGCCGTGCGTGGTTCTGCCCGCCGACTTCGCCGAGCGCTTCACGCCCGAGGAACAGGCCCTGATCCTGGCCCACGAGCGCAACCACCTGGCCGTCGGCGACGCCCAGATCAACGCCGTCGTCACCGGCCTGCGGTGCCTGTTCTGGTTCAATCCCTTCGTCCACCTGGGCGCGACCGTGCTGCGGATCGACCAGGAGATCGCCTGCGACGCCGCCGTGCTGGCCCGTCACCCCAAGACCCGCCGCGCCTATGGCGAGGCCATGCTGAAGACCCAGCTGGCCGCCTTCGCCCCGCCGATGGGCTGCCACTGGCCTGCCTCGGCCAACACCCAATTGAAGGAGCGTTTCACCTTGCTCGCCCGACACCACTCCAGCCGCGCCCGCCATCTGGCCGGCGCCGCCGCCGTCGCCATCCTCAGCCTGTCAGCCGGCGTCGCCGCCTGGGCCGCCCAGCCCGCGCAGGTCGTCCAGCAGAGCCCAGACGCAGCCAAGCGCGCCGTCGCCCGCCATCTCAGCCAGCCGCTGTTCGAAGCCGTCCGCGCCAAGGACATCGTCGCCGTCCGCGAGCTGATCGGCCTGGGCGCCGACGTCAACGCCATCCTCCCGGGCGACGGCTCGCCGCTGATCGAGGCCGCCCGTCGGGGCCGCATGGACATCGTCCAGGCCCTGCTGGCCGCCGGCGCCGATCCGAACCTGGCCGTGCGCGGCGACGGCGCCCCGCTGATCCAGGCCGCGATCTCGGGTCACCTGGAGATCGTCCGCCTGCTGGTCGACCGCGGCGCCAATATCGAAATCTTCGTCCCCGGCGACGAGACCCCGCTGATCAACGCCGCCCAGGCCGGCAGCCTGCCCGTCGTCACCTACCTGGTCGAGCACGGCGCCGACGTGAACCGGGCGGTCGTGGCCAATGCCGGCGAGACGCGTTCGCCGCTGAGCCAGGCCCGCAAGAACGGCCATGGCGCCGTCGTGAACTACCTGAAGAGCCGGGGCGCACGCAGCTAACGCTGCGCCCCGCACTTTCCCCAACAAAATCAGCGAGTTTTTCAACGATGGCGATCATCGACGCCCGGACTTTGCCTGACGCCAGCCGCATCGAGGCCGATCTCGTGATCATCGGCGGCGGCCTGGCCGGCATCACCCTGGCCAAGGAGCTGGCCGGCGGCCCGCTGAAGGTCGTGATCCTGGAGAGCGGCGGCCTGGAGATCGACATGGACAACCAGGCCCTCTACGCCGGCTCCGGCGTCCAGACGGCGCCCGACAATCCGGACCGGCCGTTCGACAACTATCCGGTCCAGTCGCGCGTCCGGGCCCTTGGCGGCTCGGGTCACGTCTGGGGCGGCAAGTGCGGACCGCTGGACCCCGCCGACTTCGCCGAGCGGTCCTGGGTTCCGTACAGCGGCTGGCCCGTCACCCGTCTGCAGATGCAAGGCTACTACGACCGGGCCTGCGACCTGCTGGAGATCCCGCGCTTCCCGCTGGAGATGGCCAAGCCCACCGAGCCCGATCGCCAGCCCCTGGCGCTGGACCCGGCCGACGGCTTCTTCCCGGCCCCGCGCGAGTTTTCCAGGTTCTCCGGCGGCAGCGACAAGAAGGCCTTCGACACTTGGCGCACCCAGTTCGCCGAGGCCGCGAACATCACCGTCTATCTCTACGCCAATGTCGTGAACATCCGCCGACAAGGCGCTGAAATCGTTGGACTTGACGTCGCCTGCCTCGACGGCAAGCGCCACAAGGCCAAGGCCAGGCGTTACGTCCTGGCGACCGGCGGCATCGAGAACGTCCGCCTGCTGCTGGCTTCGGAGAACCTGGGCAACGGCCACGACCTGGTCGGGCGGTTCTTCCAGGGCCACGTCACCTATTCCAACGACGGCGACGCCGAGACCGAAGGCTCGGCCGTGACCATCACCCGTTCAGCGCCGATGGAGCTCTACGCCCCCTCCAAGCGCATGGCGGCCCACTGCGTGATCGGCTCGGGCCTGAAAGCCCAGGCGCGGATGAAGACCGGCAACTTCACCGCCACCCTCTACAAGGCCACCCCTTCGGGGACCGACACCAAGGTCGGCGCGGACACCCAGACGATCCGCCGCCTGAGCGGCCAGGACGAGGCCCAACTGCTGGGCTACTTCGCCATGACCGAGCACTTCCCCAATCCCGACAGTCGCGTGACCCTGGATCCCGAACACAAGGACCCGCTGGGCATGCCGCGCGTACGCCTGACCTGGACCTATGGCGACAAGGACTATGCCGACCTGGAGCGGTCGGTGGCGGGGCTGGCCGACGCGTTCGGGGCCTCGGGCCAAGGCCGGCTGTGCTGGTCGATCCCGCGCGACAAGCTGCTGGCGACCTCCAGCGCCTCGCGCCACCACATGGGCACGACGCGGATGCATGCCGATCCCAGGAAGGGCGTGGTCGACGCCGACCTGCGCCTGCACGAGGCCAAGAACCTCTATGTCGCCGGCAGCTCGGTGTTCCCGACCTCCGGCATCGTCAATCCGACCCTGACCATCCTGGCGCTGTGCATGCGCCTGGCCGATCACCTGAAGAGCGAGACCGCTTGATGACCAGCCGCCGCGATCTCCTGGCCGCCCTCGTGGCGCTGGCCGCCACGCCCGCCCTGGCCCGCGCGCCGGACGCCACCTTCGCCGGTCTCGACCCCGCCGCCGTGCAGCGGATCGGCAGGGCCTGGCGCGAGCAGCATCCGACCATCACCGCCGCCATGCTGACCAAGCGCCTGTTCCCCAACGGACGCGGCGTGGCCGCCCTGCCCCGACTGCGCGACCAGGCTGCCGCCGATTTCCGCAAAGGCTCGATCTTCGCCTATCGCGGCTGGCGATTGTCCGACACCGAAGGCGCGCTCTTGGCTCTGCTGTCGCTGGAAGCTTAGCCCCAGGAACCCGGGCGGGCATGGCCGGTTAGGTCCTCATCAGAGGAGTTCCGCCATGCCCCAGGGCGACAAGAGCAAGTACACCGACAAACAGGTGCGCAAGGCCCAGCACATCGCCGAAGGCTACGAGGCCAAGGGCGTGCCGGACAAGGAAGCCGAAAGCCGGGCCTGGGCGACGGTCAACAAGCAGGACGGCGGCGGCAAGAAGCCCGGCGGTTCAGGCCGGGCCGGCCATCACTGAGCCGCCGCGCGCTGCGTCGGATCGACCCGCGTCCAGGTCTGCGACTTGCAGAGGATCAGCAGGCAGCCCTTGGCCTTCAGCGAGGCGCGGTCCAAGAGCTTGACCTGGCCCGAGAAGGTCATGTCCAGATCGGGCACGTAGACGCGGCCCTTCCACTCGTTGGGATCGGTGGCGGAGAAGTCGCGCAGCAACTGCATGCCGACCAGGTCCTGGTTGTTCTTCTTCTTCACGTCGGCGCGCGCGTCGGGATTGGCCCAGACCACGACGCCGCAGGTGCGAGCTTCGCACGGCTTGATCTCGATGTGGACGCTGCCCTTGGGGTTGCGCCAAACGCCGTAGATATCGCTGGGACGCGGCGCGGCCGCCGTCTGGGCCAAGGCGGCTCCGCCGCCGGCCCACAGCGCCAAGGCTACAACCAGTCCACGCGACATGCTCTTCACGGCTCTTCTCTCATCGTCTGCGCCCCCTAAAGGCGGCGCGAAGCTAACCGCTGAGTGAGACAAAATGAAGCCGTCGGAATTGAGGCGATCCCCTATCCCGGTCAGCCGGTGCGCCAATCGGCCCCGGTCGCCGCGAACAGGCGGATGGCGTCGACCAGCCGTTGGCCCTGGGCGCGGGCCTGGGCCGAGCGGGCGGCGTTGAGCGTGCGCTGGGCGTCAACGACCTCCAGCAGCGTGCCGCCACCCTTGTCGAACGCGACTCGAGCCAGGCGCAGGCGCTCGGTCGCCTGCTGCTCGGTACGGGCGTGCGCAGCGAGGGCGGCCTCATCGGCTGACAGGGCTGACAGCGCGTCGGCGACCTGGCCAAAGGCCGTCAGCACGGTCTGCTGATAGCGGGCGCTGGCGGCGCGGGCCGCCTCGCGGGCCTGCTGGCGGCGGGCCTTCAGGGCGCCGCCGTCGAACAGCGGGGCGGTCAGGCCGGCGCCGATGTCCCAGCCGCTGGCGTCATACGAGAAGAGATCGCCCGGCTTCAGAGAGCCCTGGGTCAGCGACGCGGAGAGCTTGATGTTCGGATAGAGATCGGCCGTGGTCACGCCGATGTCGGCGGTGGCCGCGTGCAGCTCGGCCTCGGCGGCCACGATGTCGGGGCGCTTGCGGACCAGCTGCGACGGCAGCGCCACCGGCACGGGCGCGCCGAGGGTCATGGTCGAGAGGTCGAACGCCGGGGCGTTCCAGTCGGCCGGGGCCTTGCCGACCAGCACCGCCAGGGCATGGCGGGCGGCGGCCAGCTCGCCTTGCAGGGCCGGCAGCTGGGCGCGGTCCTCTTCCAGCTGGCTGGCGGCCGAGACCTTGGCCAGGCTGGTGGAGCCGCCCAGGGCGTTGGCCTTGTGGATCAGGTCGATATTGGCCTGGTCGTCGGCGATCATCTGCTCGACGCTGGCGATCTGGGCGCTCAGCGTGGCGATGGTCGCGGCCTGCAGGGCGACATTGGCGGTGAGGCTGAGATAGGCGGCCTCGGCCCGGCGGCCCTGGGCTTCGGCGCGCGCCGTCGCGCCCTCGATGCGACGCTTGTTGCCGCCCCACAGGTCGAGGTCGTAGCTGATCGCCCCGCCGACCGAATAGAGGCTGAAGGTCGGGTTGCTGAGCTGGATATCGCCAAAGCCCGTGAAGCCGAAGGCCTGCAGGTTGGCGCGCTCGCGAGCGATCCCGGCGTTGCCGGTGACCTGAGGTCCGGCCACGCCGCGCGCCTGCGCCAGGGCCGACTGGGACTGGGCCAGGGTGGCGTCGGCCTCGGCCAGGGTCGGGCTGTCCTTCAGGGCCTGGCGGATGATGGCGTCCAGCTCCGGCGAGTTCAGCGCCGTCCACCACGGGCCAGCGTTGGCCGCGCCAGAGTCTAGAATGGGGGCATCCAGGCGCGCGGCGGCGGGGGCCGTCTCGCCCGCACCGAGGCTAGAGGCGGTCTTCGGCGCTTCCGGAGCCTGGAAGTTCGGGCCGACCGTCGTGCACGCGGTCAGGCTGGTAGCCGCCATCAGGACGGCGATGAGCTTAGTGGTCGGAGACATTGGCGGCCTTCGCTCCCGGCTTCGGGGTGCGCATGAGAAGGATGAGCGGCGCGCAGGCGATGGTGATCACCAGCATCAGCCGGAAGTCGTCGAGATAGGACAGGATCGCCGCCTGGCGGCCGATGACGCCGTTGAACGCGGCCATGGCGGCCTCGGTCGAGAACACGTTCGGGGCGTAGGCCTGGTACAGCGGGTTGTCGGGCCGGGCGTGCTCGACCAGCACGGCATGGTGCTTCTCGATGCCGCTGACGAACAGGGCCTGCATGATCGAGATGCCCGCCGCCGAGCCGATGTTGCGGATCAGGGTGAACAGCCCCGCCCCCTCGGCCCGATGCTGCGGCATGACCTTGGCGAAGGCGATGGTCGACAGCGGCACGAAGATCAGGCCGGTGCCGACGCCCGACAGGAAGCCCGACGTGATCAGTAACGTCGTGTCCATCTCCAGATTGTAGTGGCTCATCTGCCAGAGCGAGAGCGCGCTGATCGCCAGGCCGATGCTGAGCAGCAGCTTGATGTTCATCCGCCCCATCAGCTGGCCGACCGCGAACATGGCGATGAAGGAGCCCAGGCCCCGCGGCATCGAAACCAGGCCCGTGAAGGCGACCGGATAGCCCAGCAGGGTCTGCATCAGCGGCGGCAGCAGGGCCAGGGTGCTGTAGAGCAGGATGCCGATGAAGAAACCGAACAGGCAGCAGGTGATGAAGTTGCCGTCGGCCAGCAGCTCGCGGGCCACGAACGGCTTCTCGGCCGTGGCCAGCTGCACGCCGAACACCCAGACGGCGATGATGGCGATGATCAGCTCGATCCAGATCTCGCGCGAGCCGAACCAGTCCTGGCTGGGGCCGCGGTCCAGCATCAGCTGGAAGGCGCCGATGGCGATGGCCAGGGCCAGGAAGCCCAGGGTGTCGAACTTGCGCTTCTCGCTGCTCTTCTTCTCGGAGAGGAAGAAGAACACGCCGCAGAACGCCAGGATGCCGATCGGCAGGTTGATGAAGAACACCCACCGCCAGTCGAGATTGTCGGTCAGCCAGCCGCCCAGGCCCGGGCCCAGCAGCGGGCCCAGCACCGCGCCGGCGCCCCAGACGGCCATGGCCTGGCCGTGACGCTCGGGCGGATTGATGTCCAGCAGCACGGCCTGCGACAGCGGGATCAGCGCCGCGCCGAACAGGCCCTGAAGCAGGCGGAACAGCACGATCTCGACCAGGTTCTGGGCCACGCCGCACAGCATCGAGGCCGCCGTGAAGCCGATGATCGAGACGATCAGCACCATCTTGCGGCCCATCCGCTCGGTCAGGAAGCCGGTCAGCGGCGTCATGATCGTCGAGGCCACGATGTAGGAGGTCAGCACCCAGGTGATCTGGTCGGCCGACGCCGAGACGCTGCCCTGGATGTGCGGCAGCGCCACGTTGGCGATCGTGGTGTCCAGCGAGATCATGATCGTCGCCAGCATCACCGAGATGGTGATGGGCGTGCGATTGGCGATGTCGCGGGCGTGACCGTCCTGGAGCGCCTTGGGGGTCACCGGTTCTTGCCCGAGCGGACGTCCACCTTGGCCTTGGCGCTGAGCCCCGCCGACAGGTTCGACGGCGCGGCGTCGTCCAGGGTCAGGCGCACGGGCACGCGCTGCACGACCTTGACCCAGTTGCCGGTGGCGTTCTCGGCCGGCAGCAGGGCGAAGCTGGCGCCGGTGCCGGGGCTGAAGCTGGCGACGTGGGCCTTCAACGGCTTGTCATAGGCGTCGACCTTGATCGTCGCCGGCTGGCCGACACGCATGTGGGCCAGTTGGTCTTCCTTGAAGTTGGCCTCGATCCACGGCTTGCCCGAGATCAGGAAGAACAGCGGCCGGGACGCCTCGACCCGCTGGCCGACCTGCAGTTGCTCGACCTTGGCGACCACGCCATCGGTCGGAGCGATCACGGCGGCGTAGGAGCGATCCAGCTTGGCGCGGTCCAGCTTGGCGGCGGCTTGCAGCACGGCCGGCTGCTGCTCGGTGGCGGTGTCGGCGCGACCGCCCAGATCAGCCAGGGCCGTGGCGATCTGCTGCTGGACGACGGCGACCTGGCGCTGGGCCTGGTCGGCAGCGTGCTTGGCTTCATCGGCTTGAGCCTTGGTGGCGACGCCGGCGGCGGCCAGGTCGCGCTGGCGAGCGGCCTCGCGCTGGGCGTAGGCAGCGGTCTCCTGGATGGCGGCCAGATCGGCCAGGCGCTGGTTGTAGACCGCGCGCTTGCCCTGGACGTCGAAGCGGGCCTGGGCCAGGGCGGCCTCGGCTTCCGACACCGCCACCTGGTAGTCGGCCGGGTCGAGACGGAACAGCACCTGGCCCTTGGCCACGCGTTGGTTCTCCTTGACGTCGATCTCGACCACGCGGCCGTCGATGCTGGTGCTGATGCCCGTGCGAGTGGCCTGGACGTAGGCGTTGTCGGTGGTCTCGGACTTGCCGCCGGTCATCACGACGAAGACGCCGATGCCCGCCAGGACGACCAGCGGGACCCCGATCATCAGCGGCCAGCGCAGCCGCTGACCCAGGGTCCGCTCCCGCCGCCTGTTGGCCGCGTTCGCCTCGGCGCCGGCGATAGCCTCGTAACCTTCAGCGTCGCTCACGCGCTGCTCCACGTCTCAAATCGGATTTTGGGGAATCGTCGAGGTCCGTTCGGATCGCGAACCTTGGCCGGTCAAATAGAACCCTGTCTGTCATGAGGGAAATGATATATGTTCACGACAGCCATGAATGCCGTGAATTTTAGAACCGCCGACCTCAACCTCTTCCGGGTGTTCGTCACCCTGCTGGAAGAGAAGAACGCCACACGCGCCGGCGAGCGCCTGGGCCTGTCGCAATCCGCCGTCAGCCACGCGCTGCGCCGTTTGCGCGAGATGGTCGGCGACGACCTCTTCGTCCGGGGCCAGACGGGCCTTAGGCCCACGCCCCGCGCGCTGGAGATCGCCGACACCGCCCGCACGGCCCTGAAGCTGCTGGAGACCGCCGTCACCAACCAGCGCTTCGATCCGGCGGTCGATGCGCACACCTTCAATATCGCGGCCGGGACCTATATTTCCTACGTCCTGGGCCCGCTGATCGCCGAGCAGGTGATCACCAACGCGCCGAACGTCAGGATCCACTTCCACAACCTCTATGCCGGCATGACCGAGGATCTCGACACCGGGCGGCTGGACATGGTGATCGGTTGTTTCGAGGCGATCCCTGGCCGCTTCTCCTACAGCGAGTTGTTCGAGGAGACCGGCGTCTGGGTGGTGCGCGGCGACCATCCGATGATCGCGGCCGGCATCGATTACGACATCCTGGCCAGCCTGCCGCGCCTGGGCGTCACCGGCGGCGGCGATGACGATCCGGACCGCACCTCGTCCGGGCACTTGGGCCTGAAGCGCATCACCTCGTGGGGCGAGACCTACGCCCTGGGCGACAATCCCTATCAGCCGTTCACGGTGCAGGACTCGTTCAGCGCCATGAACATGGTCGGTCGCTCGGATATGACCTGCATCCTGCCCCGCCGCCTGGCCCAGCTGGCCGCCGATCGGGGCAAGGTGTTCATGGTCGAGCCGCCGAACGCGCCGCCGCCCACGCCGTTCGGCGCGGTGCTGCGGGCCAGCGACGCGGCGGACTCGCCCAATGGCTGGCTGCTGGACCTCTGCCGGCAAGCAGCGGCCCAGCTGTAGCCTCTACTCGACCTGGCTGACGTCACGCACCGCGCCACGCGCGGCGTTGGTGGTCATGGCGGCGTAGGCGCGCAGGGCCGGCGAGACCTCGCGCTTGCGGTCCAACGGCTTCCAGGCGTTGGCCCCACGGGCCAGCTGGGCCTCGCGACGTTCGGCGATGACCGCGTCAGACACCTCCAGCGTGATGCCCCGGTTGGGGATGTCGATCAGGATGGAGTCGCCGGTCTCGACTAGGGCGATCAGGCCGCCCTCGCCCGCTTCCGGCGAGACGTGGCCGATCGACAGGCCCGAGGTGCCGCCCGAGAAGCGGCCGTCGGTGATCAGCGCGCAGGCCGCGCCCAGGCCCTTCGATTTCAGATAGGTGGTCGGGTACAGCATCTCCTGCATGCCCGGTCCGCCCTTGGGGCCTTCGTAGCGGATCACCACGACCTCGCCGGCCACGACCTTGCCGCCCAGGATGCCGCTGACGGCGTCTTCCTGGCTTTCGAACACGCGGGCGGTGCCCCGGAAGGTCAGGATCGAGTCATCGACCCCGGCCGTCTTCACGATGCAGCCCTCGGGGGCCAGGTTGCCGAACAGCACGGCCAGGCCGCCGTCCTTCGAGAACGGATGCTCGACCGAGCGGATGACGCCCTTCTCGCGGTCCAGGTCCAGCTCTTCCCAGCGCGCGGCCTGGCTGAAGGCGATCTGGGTCGGCTTGCCGCCCGGCGCGGCGCGGAACAGCTCGTGGGCCGTGGCGCTGTTGGTGCGGCCGATGTCCCAGCGAGCCAACGCTTCAGCCATCGTGGTGGCGTGGACGGTCGGCTGGGTGGCGTCGATCAGGCCGCCGCGCTCCAGCTCGCCCAGGATGGCCATGACGCCGCCGGCGCGGTGGACGTCCTCCATGTGCACGTCGGCCTTGGCCGGCGCCACCTTCGACAGGCAGGGCACGCGACGCGACAGGCGGTCGATGTCCTCCATCTTGAAGTCGACCCCGCCTTCCTGGGCGGCGGCCAGCAGGTGCAGCACGGTGTTGGTCGAGCCGCCCATGGCGATGTCCAGGCTCATGGCGTTCTCGAACGCGGCCCGGGTGGCGATGCCGCGCGGCAGGGCCGTGACGTCTTCCTGCACGTACCAGCGCTCGCACAGGTCGACGACCAGGCGGCCGGCTTCCTTGAACAGGGCCTCACGGTCGGCGTGGGTGGCCAGGACCGAGCCGTTGCCGGGCAGCGACAGGCCCAGGGCTTCGGTCAGGCAATTCATCGAGTTGGCGGTGAACATGCCCGAGCACGAACCGCAGGTCGGGCACGCGGCCTTCTCGATCGCGGTGACCTCCTCGTCGGTATATTTGTCGTCAGCGGCCACGACCATGGCGTCGACCAGGTCCAGCGCGCGGATCTGGCCCTTGATCTGCACCTTGCCGGCCTCCATCGGCCCGCCCGAGACGAAGACCACCGGGATGTTCAGCCGCATGGCGGCCATCAGCATGCCGGGCGTGATCTTGTCGCAGTTGGAGATGCAGACGATGGCGTCGGCGCAGTGGGCGTTGACCATGTACTCGACGCTGTCGGCGATCAGCTCGCGGCTGGGCAGGGAGTACAGCATCCCGCCGTGGCCCATGGCGATGCCGTCGTCGACGGCGATGGTGTTGAACTCCTTGGCCACGCCCCCGGCGGCTTCGATCTCGCGAGCGACCAGCTGGCCCAGGTCCTTCAGGTGCACGTGGCCCGGGACGAACTGGGTGAAGCTGTTGGCCACAGCGATGATCGGCTTGCCGAAGTCCTCGTCCTTCATGCCCGTCGCGCGCCAGAGGCCGCGGGCCCCCGCCATGTTGCGGCCGTGGGTCGAGGTGCGTGAACGATAGGGAGGCATGGGAAATCTCAATGTCGGCGGTGTGGTTATTTAGGCCCGTTCCGCCCGCTCGCAAAATATATTAGTTCATCGCCATTAGGTCGCACGAGATATCAGATGGACGCCCGCCAGCTTCGCCACTTCGCCGCGGTGGCCGATACGCTGCACTTCGGCCGCGCCGCCGAGCGCCTGGGCATGACCCAGCCGCCCCTCAGCCAGTCGATCATGAGCCTGGAACGCGACCTGGGCGCGCCGCTGTTCGAGCGCACCAAGCGCAGCGTCCGCCTCACCGCCCTGGGCGAGCAGTGGCTGCCGCATGTGCTCGAGGCCCTAGCGGCTTTGGACGGCCTGCCCGCCCTGGCCCAGCGGATGCGCGACGGCCAGACCGGCTATCTGGCCCTGTCGTTCGTCAGCACCGCCGACTACAGCGTCCTGCCCTCGCTGGTGCGGCGTTATTCCCAGGCCTATCCGGACGTCGAGATCCGCCTGTTCGAGGCCACCAGCGACGTGCAGATCCCGGCCATCGTCAGCGGCGAGCGCCACGCTGGCATTATCATCCCGCCCGCTGACCAGCCGCTGCCGCCGGCCCTGGCCTACCGCCGCCTGTTGCGCGAGCCGCTGGTCGCCGCCGTGCCCAGCGCCTGGATCGAGGACGGCCGCATCGCCCGAGAGACCGAGCTCTCCAGCGCCGAGGTGCTGGCCTCGCCGCTGGTCCTGTTCCCCAAGCACGTGGCCCCGGCCTTCCACGACCTGGTCACCGGCTATTTCGCGTCGCTGGGCGGGACGGCGCGGATCGTCCAGGAGGCCATCCAGATGCAGACCATCATCAGCCTGGTCTCCAGCGGCCTGGGGATCGCCCTAGTCCCGGCCTCGCTGCGCAACCTGGCGCGGGCGGGCGTCGCTTACGTCCCGCTGGCCGGCGCCGCGCCGATGCTGGAGACGGGCCTGGCCTGGCGGCGTGACGACCTTACCCCGACCCTGGCCAACCTCCTGGAATTGCTGGAGGACACCGCCCGGTAGCAGCCTCGCCACCCTGGCGTCATTTTGCGAATGAGATTGACTCTCATTTTTATCTAAAGTAGCGCCCTCCTCCTGTTTTGACTGGGGGATTTGATGCGCCGTTCGCTGCTGACCGCTTGCTCGCTTGGGATTTTGGCCCTGGCTCACGCCGCCGCCGCCGAGGAGACGCCCGCCGCGCCGGCGCCCGTCGCCGACCAGGCGACTGCCGTCGAGGCCGTCATCGTCACCGGCGAGAAGGCCTCCCGCTCACTGCAGCAGACCATCAGCAGCGTGGCCGTGACCACGGCCGCCCGCATCGAGCGCGAGAACCTGCGCACCTTCTATGACGTG
The DNA here is from genome assembly GCF_059424195.1 of Caulobacter sp. GW456-12-1-14-TSB4. NCBI lineage: Bacteria > Pseudomonadati > Pseudomonadota > Alphaproteobacteria > Caulobacterales > Caulobacteraceae > Caulobacter > Caulobacter sp. GW456-12-1-14-TSB4. The sequence continues at coordinate 86,178 of NZ_JBWKZF010000015.1, read as the reverse complement.
GTCGCCCGCACCGCGAACATGAGCGAGACCTACGGCAAGACCGGCTTCACGATCCGCGGCGTCAGCAACATGAACGTCTCGGGCGGCGGCACCGGGGGCCTGGCCACCGTCTATGTCGACGGCGCGGCCCTGCCGCTAGAAGCCACCTTCGGCGGCCCGCTGGAGCTGTGGGACATCGGCCAGGTCGAAGTCTTCCGGGGCCCGCAATCGACCCTGCAGGGCCGCAACTCCCTGGCCGGCGCGGTGATCATCACCTCGGCCAACCCGACCTACACGCCCAGCTTCCGCGCCAGCGTCGGCCTGGCCAGCGGCGACGAGCGTACGGTCGGCATCGCCGGCGGCGGCCCGATCGTCGCCGACCAGCTGGCCTTCCGCGTCGCCGTGCAGAAGAAGGAGAGCGACGGCTTCGTCTACAACCCGATCCTCAAGCAGGACATCGAGGCCGTCGACAACCTCTATGTGCGCGGCAAGCTGCTCTATACGCCGACCGCCCTGCCCGGGCTGAAGGTGATCACCACCTACGCCCACAACAAGCGCGAGTCCGGCTACCAGTTCACCTATTCGCGCACCGACCGGCCCGACTATTACGACCATCGCGTCGACCTGTCGGACACGCCTTCGCGCACCAACTCCAAGTCCGACATCTTCACGGTGGACGGCAGCTACAAGCTGTCCGACGCCCTGACGCTGAACGCCATCGTCTCGTGGAACAAGGTCAAGACCGACGCCACGATCGACTTCGACTTCACCCCGGTCGCCAGCTCGTATGGCGCCCGCGACACGGCCACTGAGACCACGTCCGAGGAAGTCCGCCTGAACTACGAGGGCGAACGGCTGAAGGGCCTGATCGGCCTCTATCACGCCAAGCGCGACGCCAAGGACTTCTCGGTCAGCCGCACCAACGTGCCGTTCCCGCGCGCCACGCTGGTCAACGTGCTGACCTCCACCCTGCTGACCGGCGTGCCGTCGCCCACACCCGCCCAGCAGGCAGCCGCAGCGGCCCAGGCCAACGGCTTCGCCAACCTCTACATCGCCGCCCTGCCGGTGATCCCCGTCGATTATTCCGGCGACCAGCCCTCGACGATCGACACCAGCGCCATCTTCGCCGATGCCAGCTTCGCCCTGACCGACAGGCTCTCGCTGCTGGGGGGCTTCCGCTACGACCACGAAGAAAACACCAGCAGCACCAAGCAGACCGCGATCTTCGCCGGGACCTATCCGACCCCGGCGCCCTTCGGTCCCTACGCGCCGTACGTCACCCAGGTGAACGCCTTCGTCGCCGGCATGATCGCCCAGGCCAACGCCTCGGCCCCGGAGAACACCCGCAAGTTCAACGCCTTCCTGCCGAAAGCCGGCCTGAAGTACGAATGGACGCCGGACATCAACACCAGCCTCACGGCCCAGCGCGGCTATCGCTCGGGCGGCTCGACGGTGAACCAGGCCCGTTCCAGCGTCGCGGCCTATGAGCCGGAATACACCTGGAACTACGAGGCCTCGCTGCGCACGGCCTGGCTGGACGGGACCCTGACGATCAACGCCAACGCCTTCTACACCGACTGGAAGGACCAGCAGGTCATCGTCAATCTGGGCCTCAACGCCTACGACTACGAGGTCAAGAACGCCGGCAAGTCGCACCTCTACGGCTTCGAGCTGGAGGTCGCCCAGCAGCTGAGCACGCAGCTCTCCTGGTACGCCTCGCTGGGCCACACCAAGACCAAGTTCGAAGAGTTCACGATCACGGCGGGCGACGACAACCGCAACCTGTCGGGCTCGGAGTTCCCCTACGCCCCGCAATGGACCGTGGCGCTGGGCGGCGACTACCGCCTGAACGGCTGGGTGGCCCACCTGGACGGCAGCTACAAGTCGAGCTCGTTCTCGGCCGCCGGCATCGACCAGGCCCAGGACTCGGTGGTCAAGGGCCGCCTACTGTTCAACGGCCGCTTCGGCTACGAGCGCGAACACTTGGGCGCGTACGTCTATGGCAAGAACCTGCTGAACGCGACCTACAGCCAATACACCCGCACCGACATCCCGGTATCGATGCTGGGCGAGCCGCGCGTGGTCGGCCTGACGCTGGAGACCCGCTGGTGAGCCCGCTCTGGAGTCTGGCGCTGGCGCCCCTGCCGCTGGCGGGCGTCTATCTGCTGAAGCGGGCTTGGGACGAAGCGCGCCCTGAACGGCCGTGGCTGATCCTCGGCGGCTGGGGCCTTCTGGTCCTGGCCATCGCCGCCTCGGTCCCGCTGCTGGGCGCCGTGCGCGGGCCCTCGGCCATGCTGGCCATCGCCTCGACGGTCGCTCTTGCCTTCGTTGGCGCTGGAGTCGAGCGGCGCAACGCCAGGAAAAAGGCCGCGCGCGAGCTGGCGCCCGAGCCCTCCGATCGCCGCCGCGTCGTCTGGCGCGGCTGGCTGCGTGGTTTCCTGGCAGGTCCGCTGGCCGGCATCGCGGCGCTGGGCTGCGGCTTGGCGGTCGCCATCTGCGCGCCGGGGCAGATCCAGAGCCGCATGGTCATCGGCGGCCTGATGGTGCCGTTCCTGTGGGCCGGCGGCATGGCCTGGACGCTGTCCGACGACAAGATCCTGCGCGCCTTCGGCGTCCTGGCCGGCGTTTCGGTCCTGACCCTGGGCGCGGCCTTCCTGAAGGGAGCGCTGTGATGGACGGCTCGACCGCCACTGTTCGCGCCAAGCCCAAGAGCGCTGGCAAACCGATCTGGCCGAAGGTCCCCGCCGACTTCGTCCGCGCCATGCTGGCCGGCCACTCGGCCCTGGGCCTGGCCTTCGCGGCCCTGATCTATCTGGTCTGCTTCTCGGGCTCGATCGCCGTCTTCACCTACGAGTTCAACCGCTGGGAACAGCCGGCCGGACCCGTGCTGCACGACGCCTCGCCCCAAGCCGCCGACGCCGCCTTCCGCGCCGTGCTGGCCAAGAACCCCAAGGCCCACGACCTCTTCATCCGCCTGCCCGAACCCGCCGCGCCGCGCCTGTCGGTCCATGGCGACGACGCCAAGGGCGCCGAGCATACCTACGTCGCCGACGCGACCGGCAAGCTGGTGGGCGAGCAAAAGCTGCCCTGGAGCACGTTCCAGGCGGAACTGCACACCGTCCTGCACCTGCCCCGCGCCTGGGGCGGCTTCATCGTCGGCCTGACGGGCGTGGCGCTGCTGTCCTCGCTGGTCTCCGGCGTGCTGTCGCATCCGCGCGTGTTCAAGGACGCCTTCGCCTTCCGCTGGGGCGGCTCCAAGCGCCTACAGGAGGCCGACTTGCACAACCGCATCTCGGTCTGGGGCCTGCCGTTCCACCTCGTCGTCTCGCTAACCGGCGCCTTCCTGGGCCTGACGGTGATCATCGTCGGCGTCCTGGCCGTGGCCACCTTTAAGGGCGACACCAGCAAGGCCTACGCCCTGTTCCGAGGCCCGACCGTGGCCGACGATCCGCGTCCGGCCGCCAAGGTCATCGACATCGCCGCGACGCTGAACGCCGTGAAGGCCCGCTATCCCGACAGCCGCGCGACCTACCTCTATGTCGAGCACCCCGGCGAGACCGGCCAGCACGCCAGCGTCAACGTCCTGACCGAGGGCCGCCTGTCGCGCGGCGAGACCGTGATCGTCGACGGCGACGGCAAGATCCGGGGCGAAGTCGGCTACGAGAGCGGCTCGGTCGGTCTCCGCGTGCTGGGGGCGATGACGCCGCTGCACTTCGGCTGGTTCGGGGGCTGGCCCGTCAAGGTCGCCTATTTCTTGCTGGGCCTGGGCCTGACGTCGGTGACCTCCAGCGGCGTCGCCATCTGGCTGGCCCGCCGACGCGACAAGGGCCGCCCAGCCCCGCGCTGGGAACGGGTCTGGATCGCCTTCGTCTGGAGCCAACCCGTCGCCTACGCCGCCTCGGCCCTGGTCTCGCTGTTCGCGCCGGCGCCGCCAGTCGCCGTCTGGGGTCTCGCCACCCTGGCCAGCATGGGCGCGGCGATCGTCTGGACGCCGCCGGTGATCTCGACGCGGCTGCGATTGCTGTCGGCCGCTCTGTTCGCGGGCGTGGCGGTGGTCCACATCGCCTTGAACGGCGGGCGGTTCGCCGATCCCGTCGCCTGGGCCGTGGACCTCGGCTTCCTGGCCGCCGCCGCGCTGCTGGCGCTGAGCGTGCGACTGTCGCGGCCGACGACCTAGCCGCCGCCGGTCAGGGCCTTGGCGTAGTGCTGGCGGTCGATGATCGGCCGGCAGAACAGCAGCGCGCCGTCGATGACCGCGTCCTCGGTCAGCAGGGTCCGGAACCAGGCATTGGCCTCGGCCATGCCGCGATGCAGGGCGGTGACGCGGTAGCTGTGCCGGCCCGTCACCGCCGCCGCCCGCGACACGCACGGATCGTCGCGCAGCCGCGCCTCCAACCGGTCCAGCGCCGCGCCGTCGGTCAGGCGCGTGCGCAGGTCGGCGATGCAGTGGCAGACATCGACCGGCAGCCGCACCCGATCGACCACCTTCAGCATGCCGCTCTGCTTGAAGCGGGTGATGATCCGGAAGGCCGTGGTCTGCGAGACGTCCAGCATCTGGGCCAGCTCGGCCACGGTCGGCAGCGGCTTGCCCTCCAGCCGCGCCATGATCGCCAGATCGGCCTCGACATCGTGGCGCGGGGCCGGGCTCGTCCGTGAGGGCTGAAGCGATCCGGGCCTGAGCTGGTTCATCCGCGCCTCCTCCCCCGAGACCGGGGAAGTTAAGCGCGGAAACCCCTGACGATCAACGAAATTCTCCGATCAGAGAATTTATGCCCGATTTGAGAAATCCTATTGGACGGCGGCCTTCGGCGTGAACAGCAGGTCGTGATAGTCCCAGCTGAAATCGGCGATCGGCGACGCGGCCTTCATGGTCACCCGCTCGACGCCGCCGTCGGCGTTGAGGCCGAAGGTGACATAGGCCGGCTCCAGGGTCTTGTCGTCGAAGCGGGTGACGAAGGTGTCGTACTGCCAGTGCTCCAGCTTGCCGGTCATGCGCGGGGTGGACTTGAAGTCGATGCGCAAACCGCCCTCGTCCTGCGTCACCGCGATGTCGCCGTACCAGGGGTCGGCATAGGTCCCCGCGTACTTGGCCACGGGCAGCGAAGGCCCGACGCCGGCCGGCTTGGCCTGCACGCCGCCCAGGGTCTTCAGCGCCCCGGCGATCAGCTGCTTCTTGTAGGCGATATAGCGCTCGCCCCACGGCTCGGGCTTGAGGCCCAGATAGTGGTCCAGCAGCTCCAGCATCAGGCCGCGCGGCAGCTCGCCGTCCTCGCTGTTCAGCTCGATGGAGAAGCCGACATTGCGGTCCGGGATCAGCACCACCACGGTCTTGAAACCCAGCACCGCGCCGCTGTGCCAGACGATCTGGGTTCCGCGGTAGTCCTGGATCTGCCAGCCCAAGGCATAGGCCTGGAAGTTGGGCTTGGTGACCTCCATGCCGGGCGAGACGCGGTCGACCGGTTCGATCACGGTCGGCTGCCACATGGCCTTGGACTGGGCCTCGCTGAACAGCCGCTGGCCGTCGGGCAATGCGCCGTGGGCCAGTTGCAGCTTCAGCCACTTGGCCATGTCGTTGGCGCTGACGGCCATGCCGCCGGCCGGGGCGGCGCTGCGGGCCAGCTCGTCGCGCTCGTCGAGAACCTCCTGGTCGCCCGCCCCGCGCAGGCCGCCGTTCATTCTGGCGTGCGGCTGGGCGCGGTTGGCGTTGTCGAAGCGGCGCTCGTCGGTGGTCGAGGCGCTCATGCCGGCCGGGACCAGCACGTGGTCGCGGGTATAGGCCTCCCAGGTCTGGCCGGTGACGGCCTCGATCAGCTGGCCGGCGACCATGTAGAGGACGTTGTCGTAGGCGTAGCCGCTGCGGAAGCTGGTGGCGGGCTTGAGATAGCGCAGGCGACGCACGGCCTCGGCGCGCGGGATGTTGCTGCGCGGCACGAACAGCAGGTCGCCCTGCCCCAAACCAAGCCCGCTGCGGTGGACCAGCAGGTCGCGCACGGTCAGCTCGCGCGTCACCCACGGGTCGTACATCTGGAAGCCCGGCAGGCGGTCAGCGACCTTGTCGTCCCAGGCAAGCTTCCCGGCGTCGACCAGGGTGGCCAGGGCCGCCGTGGTGAAGGCCTTGCCGGTCGAGCCGGTCATGAACAGGGTGTCGGCGTCGACCTTGGCCGGGTCGCCCAGCTTGCGCACGCCATAGCCCTTGGCCAGCACGGTCTGGCCCTCGTCGACGATGGCGATCGACAGGCCCGGCGCGCCGACCCTCGTGCGTAGCGCCTCGACATGGGCGTCGAAGCCCTTGGGCGGCTGGACGACCGCCCCGGAAGCGAGCGCGGCGGCGAGGACGAGGCTGATCATGGGACCTCCGGCTGGAAGGCGGGACGCTTGGAAAGACGGATGAGGCCGATCGTGGCCAGCGGCGCGACGTAGAGCGCGATCAGGGCGTAGGCCAGCAAGCGGTAACCGCCGGCGATCAGGCCGACCAGCCCGACCTTCTCGGCCAACACCATGCAGAAGACCAGCAGCGCCATGGCGCAGGCGGCGCGCGCTCGGACGCCGAACGTCCGGCCCATCCGCGCCTGGACGGCCCCGGCGACGCGCTCGTTGATGGCGTGGACCGCGCCCGTGCCGCTCTCCAGCAGGGCCGCGAACACCATCAGCTGAAACAGCATCCGGAAGATCGGCAGGTTCAGCTTGGCCAGCAGCACGTCGGAAGGCAGGGCCGCGCCGCTGACTTCCGGCGCGTAGGCGCACATGCAGACGAAGAAGACGAAGGCCGGGATCATGGCCAGCGGCCCGGCGATCAGACCGGCGGTGATGGCGTCGCGGTCGCTCAGCAGGTGGCGGGTCACCGGCAGGATGATCACCGCCCCGATGATGTTGTAGCCGGCATAGGTGGTCCCGCCGACCAGGGCGTCCGTCCCGACCGGGACCGGGACCGAGAACGCGGCGGCGATGTCATGGCCAAAGGTGGTCAGGGCCAGCACCAAGAACAGCGCGTAGACGCCGTAAAGCAGGATCGAGACCCAGGCGAACAGCTGCTCGACCACCTTGCTGCCGAAGGCGACGAAGCCCGTGACGGCCAGGAGCAGGGCCAGCATTCCGGCCCATTTGGGCGCGCCGAACACCGCGTGGCCGATCTCGCCCGCCGCCGCGCCGAACACGGCCAGCACGATGATGACGAAGAAGGCGTAGGCCAGCTCGAAGGCGATCCAGCCGCGTCCCAAGAGGGCCTGGAAGAAACTCCGATAGTCCCGCGCCCCGGTTGCTCGCGCGAAAAGGAAGGTCAGGACGCACATGCCGCTCCAGATCAGCGTCGCCAGCGTCAGGCCGACGAGGCCGCCCCACGGACCGGCGGGCAGGAAGAACTCGGCGATCTCGCGGCCGGTGGCGTAGCCGCCGCCGATGACGGCGGCCTTGAACGCCAGGCCGGGCAGCAGCCAGCGGCTGAACCAGCCCTTGGCGGTCATGCTAGGCAGGCGTCCAGCAGCCGTTCGAACGCGGGCCCACCGCGCAATGGATCGGCGACCGGCAGGCCCAGCCGCGCGGCGACCGCCTCGATCTCGGCCTGAGCGGCCTCGGGCGACAGCTTGCCGGTGTTGAGGCTGATCCCCGCGCAGCGGATGTTCGGACTGGTCACCCGGCCCATCAGGATGGTCGCCTCGATCACCGCCTCGATCGACGGCAGGACATAGCCAGGAGAGCCCAGGACATCCGTGCGGCCGGGCTCGTGGCAGACCACGAACACATCTGGCTGACTGCCGTGAAGCAGCCCCAGCGACACCGCGCCATAGGCTGGATGCATCAGGGACCCCTGCCCTTCGATCACATCGACGTGGCTAGCCGGCGCGGCGGGACTGAGCATCTCGGCCGCCCCGGCGATGAAGTCGGAGACCACCGCGTCGATCGGCATGCCCGCGCCGGCGATCATGATCCCGGTCTGGCCGGTGGCGCGGAAGTCCACGTCCACGCCTCGCGCCTTCAAGCCTCGGGTGATGGCCAGGGCCGCATACTTCTTGCCCAAGGCGCAGTCGGTGCCGACCGTCAGGATCCGACGCCCCGAGCGCGGCTTGCCCGAGCCGACCGGGATGCCTGATGGCGGCGTGCGCACGTCGATCAGCCGGCGACCGGTCCGTTCAGCGGCGGCCTTCAGTTCGGAGATGTCGCCGAGCTTGGCGTGCATGCCCGAGACGATGTCCAGCCCCGCCTCCAGCGCCTCGACCAAACCGGCGATCCAGCTCGACGGGATCACCCCGCCGGCATTGGCGACGCCGATCACCAGGCCGCGCGCGCCCTCGGCCACGGCCTGGGCCGGCGCCAAGGCCGGCAGGCCCGTGCTGACCCGAGCCCCAGGCAGGACGAACTCGCCGACGCAACGTTCGCCGACCCAGTCGCGCAGGCCGAACGCGGTCTTGGCGTAGCCGGGCTCGACCGTGTCGCCGAGGAACAGCAGGTAGGGCGACGGCAGGCCGCCGACCTCCTCAGTCGCCTCGTCACGTGTGGCTCTGGCGATGGCGGTCATGCGATCAGAAGCCGGCCGTCAGGCTGACGCCGATCGTGCGCGGCCGGATCACGCCCGTGCCCATGGCCCCGCCCGGATAGACCGGCGAGCCGTTGGCCAGGATCGTCGAGGTCGAGGTCTTGCCGTCGGCGTCGGTCACGTTCTTGGCGTAGATTTCCAGGTCGACCTTGCCGAAGTCGATCCCGGCCCGCAGGTCGACCACCTCGTAGGACGGCACCTTGCGCTGGCTGCTATGGGCGGCGCGATAGGTGGCGTCGAAGGCCCCGCTCTGCTTGCCCAGCACGCGCAGCGAGGCGCCGACATAGGCCTGCTTGTCGCCGACGTTCCAGCTGTAGTCGCCGTTGAAGCCCAGGCTGAGCTTGGGCGTGAAGGGCAGCTGGTCGCCCTTCTTGCCGCCGACCAGGGCGCTGGTGTCGCCCGACAGCTTGGCGTCGGTATAGGCGCCGTTGGCCGACAGGGTCAGGCCGCCCTCCAGGCGCGCCGTGGCGTTGAACTCGACGCCGTCGCTCTTGGCGTTGGCGCCGTTGGCGTTGATGCCAAAGTTGTTGACCACGGTCAGCAGCTGGATGCCCTTCCAGTCGATGTGGAAGGCCGCCACGTCCAGGGTCAGGCGGTGGTCGGCGCTCTCGCCCTTGAAGCCGGCCTCATAGCTGGTGACCTTGTCCGGCGCGAAGCTGGACGGGGTGCCCGCCGGGGCGCTGGGCGGGATCACGTTCGGACCGCCAGGACGATAGCCCTTGGCGACACGGGCATAGATCGCGCGGTTGTCATCCAGCTTGTACTTGGGCGCGATCGAATAGGTGAAGACGTTATCCGACGACTTCAGGCCGGTATTGACCGGCGTCCCACCGGCCAGCACGCCCGAAGCGGTCTGGGCGGCGGTCTGCTTGTTGTGGCTGTAGCGCCCGCCCAGATCGATATCGACCTTGTCGGTCAGGTGCACGGTGGCGTTACCGAAGCCCGCATACTCCTTGTAGCGCGAGCTCAGGTTCACCTCGGCCAGCTTCGGCAAGGTGGTGATCTTGTTCAGGGTGCCCGGCGTGACCGCGACATATTCCTGGAAGATCAGACCCTTCTCGTCGGTGAAGTAGCCGCCGACCATCCAGTCGAACTTGGCGCCCGCGTTCGAGGCCAGGCGCACTTCCTGGGTATATTTCCGATTGTTGGTCAGTTGGCCCAGATAGAGGTCGTTGGCCGGGCCCAGCGCCGCCTTGATCAGGCCGCTGAGGTTGAACGAGGCGTCGTCGCGCTTGGTCTGGTTCAGCTTGGTGTAGCTGCTGGACGACGTCAGCGTCCCAAAGCCCAGGTCGTAGTTCAGCACGGCGTTGTAGACGCGGTAGTCGACATCCGAGAACGCCGGCACGTACTGCGACAGGGTCGGCTTGCCATACAGGGTCTTCAAGGTGTTGGGATCGCTCTCGACCACGGTCGGGGCGTCGGCCTTGATGTTCTGGACCACGGCCGTCAGGCGCAGGTCGAAGGCCTCGGTCGGCTTGAACAGCAGCGAGGCGCGGCCGCCATAGATCTTGGCGTCGTTGATGTTCTCCTCGACGTCCGAACCGCTGGTCCCGATCGAGTCGATGAAGCCGCCGACCTTGCGGTACGAGCCCGAGGCGCGGAAGGCCACGGTCTCGCCCAGCGGGATGTTGACCATGGCGTTGGCGTTGTACGAGGCGTCGCCGCCCTTGACGCCTTCGACGCCCGCGCGCGCCCGGGCGAAGTAGCCGCCGGTGTCGGGCGTGTTAGTGACGAACTTCAGCAGGCCGCCCATAGAGCTGGCCCCATACAGCGTGCCTTGCGGGCCGCGCAGCACTTCGATGCGGGCGACGTCGAAAGTGTCGAAGTCACCGGCCAGCACCGCGCCGTTCACAAGGGCGCTGCTCGAACCGAACGGCGTCTCGTCCATATAGACGGCCACGGTCGAGGCGACGCCGCCGGTGTTGACGCCGCGCATGACCAGGCGGCCCTGGCCGGGCGTGCTCTGGACCAGCTGCAGGCCAGGCACGAGCTTCAGATAGTCGCTGAAGTTGGACGCCTGATGGGCCTCGAGGGTGTCCCCCGACACCACCGAAATCGCCTGCGGGATGTCGATCAGTGTCTGTTCCCGCTTCTGGGCGGTGACGACGATCTCCTCGACGGTGGACGCCGGCTTGGGCGCCTCATCGGCCGCGAAGGCCGGGGTCTGCATCATCAGGGCGCCGACGGCGCTGGAGATCAGCAGGGCTGCACGATTGAGCTTCATTTCATTCCCCCTCGTTGATGCGCGCTCGCGGCCCCTGGGGAGAGACTCGCCCCTTCCGCAGCGCGCTGAGGCCGCTCGGATCTTTCCGTGCTCGGCCATACCCATTACGCAAATGTAATCCTAATTAGGACACTGTTATCCCAATCAGAGAATTGTCAACGCCAATCGTGCGGTCAGCCCGCCTCGGCCTTGCGCGCCCAAGGATCGATCAGACGCAGGAGGATCGCGGCCGTGACGGCCAGCCCCGCGAGCAGCACGAAATAGGCCGTATGGCTCATCCGGCTCCACAGGGTCCCGACCAGGCCGGCGCTCAGGCTGCCGGCGAAGATGGTCAGGTACCAAGCCGCCACCGTGGTCGCGCCGAACCCGGGCGGGGCCAGGCGCGCGAACAGGCCCAGGCCCGTCGGCAGGATGAAGAGCTCGCCGAAGGTGTAGATGCCGAAGAAGGCCACCAGCCACAGCCAGTGCGCCCTGCCCCCGCTGAACGCGTCGACGGCGCACAGCAGCAGGAAGGCTCCGGCCACGATCAGCGCCCCAGTCGCCATGCGCTGGGCCGGAGAAGTGTCCTTGCCGCCGTCGGCTCGCTTCTTCCAGCCGGCCAGCAGCATCGGCGTCATGGCCATGACCAGCAGCGGGTTCAGCGACTGGAACCAGGTCATCGGCAAGGTCCAGGATCCCAGCGCCCGGTCCACCCCGGCGTCGGCCCACAGGGCCACGGTGTTGCCGGCCTGCTCGTAGGCCCCGCGGAAGACGGTGACCGATAGCGCCACGCCCGCCAGGGCCAGCACGGTCTGCATGCCCATCCGCCCTTTGGGGGCTGGCGTCTCCTTGGTCATCTTCTGCTCGGCCGGCAGGTAGCGTTGGCCCCACAGATAGATCAGCAGGCCGGCCAGCATACCGAAGCCCGCCACCGCGAAGCCGACGTGCCAGCCGAACAGCTCGCCCAGAGTCCCGCACAGCAGCGGCGCCAGGAAGCCGCCGATGTTGATGCCCAGATAATAGACGTTGTAGGCCCAGCCGCGCCGAGGATCGCCCTCGGCATAGAGGTCGTTGATCTGGCTGGGCAGGGTCGGCAGGAACAGGCCGTTGCCCAGGGCGATGGTGGCCAGGGCGACATACAGCAGGTTCGGGAAGCCCATCATGAAGTGGCCCAGCGCCATGACGCTGGCCCCGATGATGATCGCCCGCCGCTTGCCCAGCAGCCGGTCGGCGATCGCCCCGCCGACGATCGGCGTGAAATAGGCGCAAGCCGTATAGGTCCCGTAGATCAGGGACGAGGTCCCCTGGGCGATCAGCAGCTCCTTGGTCATGTAGTAGACCAGCAGCGCGCGCATGCCGAAGTAGGAGAACTGCTCCCACATGTTCGTCAGGAACAGGATGGTCAGGCCGCGCGGCTGACCAAACCACGGCGAGGCGTCGAGATGCCTCGTACTCATGCGGCGACCAATGCGGCCGGCGCGCCCCAGACGCTCTCGCCGGCCCAGACCGTACCGTCTTTATAGACGACGCCGGGCGGCCGGTCCTTCGCCAGGAAGGTCGGGCCGTCGAGATCCACCAGATCGCAGACCTGCCCCAGCACGAAGCCGGGACCCGTCGCCAGGCTGGTGCCGACCATGGTGCCGACCATGACGCCCAGGCCCAACCGCCGCGCCTTGGCGGCCATGAGCAGGCCCTCGGTAAGCCCGCCGCATTTATCGAGCTTGATGTTGATCACCTGGAAGCGGCCCGACATCGCCGCCACCTCGGCCAGCGACACGCAGCTTTCGTCGGCGGCGAGCGGGATCGGGCTGTCGAAGCCCTCCAGCTCGTGCTCGCGGCCGCGCGCCAGGGGTTGCTCCAGCAGCGAGACGCGTTCCTCGACCAGGGTCTCGACCAGAGCGTCGAGATCGGCGCGGACGAAGCCCTGGTTGCCATCGACACCCAGCCAGGCGTCCGGCCGCGCGGCGCGGATGGCCCGCACCCGCGCCTGGTCCAGGGCTAGGTCGCCGGTCAGCTTGATCTTGATCGACTTGGCCTGGACGTATCCCGTCGCCCCCTTGGCCATCGCCTCAGGCGTATCCGCCCCGAGGGTGAAGGTGGTGCGCAGCGGCTGGGGCGCGTCCAGCCCCGCCAGCCGCCAGACCGGCAGGCCTGTCCGCGCCGCTTCCAGCTCCCACAGGGCGCAGTCGACGGCGTTGCGGGCTCCGCCGGGCGGCAGGATGAAGCGCAGCGCCTCCCGCGTGGGCCCGGCCTCGATGGACTCGCGGACGGCTTCGAGCTGAGCCCGCATGCCGTCCACGGTCTCCTTGAGGAAGAAGACCCCGGACGCTTCGCCCCTGCCCCGCCGGCCGCCTTCCAACAGGGTCACGACGATGATGTCGGACGTGTCGAAGACGTGGCCGGCGATGCGGAAGGGTTGCGCCAGCCGCAGGGTCTCGCTGGCGATGTCCAGGGTCAGCCGGCCCATCAGTAGCTCACCGACATGCCGAGCAGGTGGAAGACCAGGGCGACATAGAACAGCAGCAGCGTGGAGAGCAGCAGCAGCACGCTCCACAGCTTGCGCGCCCAGCCGCGGCCGTCGGTGAAGGTCAGCCAGGCGTTCCAGCCGGCCGTGACCACCGCCAGCGGGAAGACCAACCAGCCCAGGCCTTGGAGCAGCAGCATGACCCCGTCCATGGCGCCCGCCATGGCGGCGGCGCTGGCGGTGAGCTTGGACATGCCCACGACCCAGCCGATCAGCAGCGCCACCAGCAGGCCGGCGCCGATGCGGGAAGCCCGCGAGGCGGTCAGGGCCTTGCCCGAGATGTCGACGGCCGTCTTGTAACGGCGGCGCACCAGGGCCACGACCGGCCAGTAGAGGAAGGTCAGCAGCACGACGCCAAGGCTGGCGATCATCGCCGGCAGCACCCAGCTCATGTCCTTGCCCGCCGGCGGACGGTCGAAGACCATGAACGGCGAGCCGAAGTCCCAGCTCCAGCGAACCGGCTTGCCGTCCACCACCTGGGCGGCCAGGCGATCGTGGCCGCCGACCTCGCGCCAGACATAGGGCGCGATCTCGACCCATTCCTTGGGACGGCCGTTGGGACCCAGCACGCTGGGGATGACCAGCTCGCCCTTGGGACCGACGGCGATCTTGGCCTGGCCCACGGCGTAGAACAGCGACAGGAAGCTGCTGTCGGCGCGGCGGCTGGCCCACCAGGGACCGGCCATGGCCTTGGCGTGCTCGGCCGAGACCTTGGGATCGATCTTGCCGTCCGCCGGGCCGGCATAGGGCAGATAGCGGTCCGAGAAATCACGGAAGATAGCCGTGCGCAGAGTCCCCGCCGCGCCCTGACGACCACCGCTGTTCACCGACAGGTACAGGCCGACATGCTCATCCATGTAGAGGTGCAGCGAGGAGTGGAAGCCCTCGGTGTCGCCCAGGTGGCCGATCACGTAGCGACCGTTGATCGAGGTCTGGAAGAAGCCCAGCTCCATGCGGTCCAGCGGCGGGATCAGCGACTTGGGATCGACCTTGTCCAGCGGGCTGTAGTGCATCGTACGGGCCGTTTCGTCCGACAGGATGCGCGCGCCGTCCAGCTCGCCGCCCTGCAGGTGGGCGATCATGAAACGGCCCATGTCCGCGCCCGTCGAAGAGGCCGCGCCGGCCGGGGCCGGACCGACGATCTCGAAGCCCTTAGGAGGCTTGCCGGGCTTGGAGTAGCCGATCGAGTCCGTGCCCTTCAGATTGGCGGGCAGCGGCTGGCGGAAGGTGGTGTTGGCCATCTTCAGCGGGCCCGTCACGTGGCGGTCGAGATAGTCGTTGAACTTCTCGCCCGACACGCGCTCGACGATGTAGGCCGCCAGGGCCGTGGCATAGTTCGAATAGGCCGGCGTGGTCCCCGCGTCGAAGATGCGGTGCGGCAGGTGTTTCTTCAGATAGTCGCCCAGCACCGGCTCAGGCTGACCGTAGAAGATCAGGGCCTTGGCCACTTCCTCGAAGCCGGCCGTGTGGGTCATCAGCTGCCGCGTGGTGATCGGCTTGCCGTGATAGGCGGGGATCTTGAAGTCGAGGTACTGGTTGATGTCGGCGTCGAGGTCGATCTTGCCGGCCTCGACCTGCTGCATCACGGCCGTCCAGGTGAACAGCTTGGAGATCGAGCCCGGGCGGAACAGGGTCTTGTAGGGATCAACGGCCGTGCGCTTGTCGCGATCGGCGTAGCCAAAGCCCCGCGTCGTCAGGATCTGGCCGTCCTTGACCACCGTGACCACCGCGCCGGGGATGTCGCCCGTGCGCAGAGCATAGGGCATGTAGCCGTCCAGCCAGAGATCGACATCGGCCTTGGTCAGGCCCGGCGCCGTCGATGGCGCAATGGGCGCGACCGCAGCGGGCTTGGCCGCCACAACCGATTTGGCGACCGGCGGCGTCGCCGTTTCCTGCCGCGTCTGTGCTTGCGCGGAGCCCAGCCCCGCCAGCAGCGCGACTATCGCCACTGCTGCTCCCTTGATCCCCCGCATGCGTTCTCTCCCCTCGCCTGACGGCAGGATTGCCCCCGCACGGCCAAGCCGATAAATTGGGAGCAACAATCCTGATCAGGACAATTGCTATCCTGATTGGAAAATTCGTCAACCGCCTTCAAGGAGTCGCGGCGCGTGCCTGCTAATGTCCACACGCTCGGAACCCTGCTTCGTGGACTGAGAGACCGTGAGGGCTGGACCCTCAAGCAGATGAGCGAGAAGAGCGGCATCCCCGTCTCGACGCTCTCGAAGGTCGAACACGATCGCCTGACCCTGACCTACGACAAGCTGCAGCAGCTCAGCCAACGGCTGGGCATGCGGATGTCGGAGCTGTTCGCGGAAGAGACCTCGAGCCCGCCCCAGGCGGTCATGGCCCGCCGCAGCCTGGGCGATGTCGAGCGCGCCGTGCGCGTCCAGACCCCGAACTACGATTACTATTATCTATGCACCGAACTGCGCGGGAAGCGGATGATCCCGGTGATCACCAAGATCCGCGCCAAGAGCGCCGAGCAATTCGGCGATCTCGTCCACCACGCGGGCGAAGAATTCATCTTCGTGCTGAAGGGCCGGATCGTCGTGAACACCGAGTTCTACGATCCGGTGGTGCTGGAGGAAGGCCAGTCGATCTATATCGACAGCAGCATGGGCCACGCCTACCTCGCCGCCGAAGGCTGCGACGAGGCCGAGGTGCTGGGCGTGATGTCCAGTGAAGACGAGGAGCTGATGAAGGTGCTCCTCGACATCCACGAGGACCAGAAGGCGGCGCAGCGCTAGGCGCTGTCGCGCTTGATGAAGGCCTAGAAGCCGAAATCGCTGAGACCCGGATGGTCGTCCGGACGGCGGCCCAGCGGCCAGCGGAACTTGCGGTCGGCCTCGGCGATCGGCTGCTCGTTGATGCTGGCGTGCCGGTGGCGCATCAGGCCGTCGGCGTCGAACTCCCAGTTCTCGTTGCCATAGGCCCGGAACCAGTTGCCGCTGTCGTCATGATACTCATAGGCGTAGCGGACGGCGATGCGATTGCCCTCGAACGCCCACAGCTCCTTGATCAGCCGGTAGTCCAGCTCCTTGTTCCACTTGCGCTCCAGAAAGGCTTGGGCCTCGTCGCGGCCGTTCAGGAACTCGGACCGGTTCCGCCAGCGGGTGTCGGTGGTGTAGGCGAGCGCGACCTTGGCGGCGTCGCGGCTGTTCCAGCCATCCTCGGCCAGCCGGACCTTCTCGATGGCGCTTTCGCGGGTGAACGGCGGCAGAGGCGGGCGGGACATGGGAACTCCTGGTCTGAGGCGTAGATAGGGATCAGAGGGCCAATTGCAGCGCTTGCCCCTCGGCCGCCGGGACCGAGCAGCAGATCAGCGCCTCGTCGTTGGCGATCTGGGCGACAGGTTGCGTCAGATACGCGACGGCGCCTTGTACGATCTTGGTCTTACATGAGCCGCAGGTCCCGGCCCGGCAGCTGAATTCGGGTTGCAGGCCGCGCGCCTCGGCCAGGTCCAGCAGCGTGCCCGAGCCAGGCTCCCAGCGGGCTTCCTTGGACGACTCCATGAAGAACACCGGCTTGGAGGTCGTCGCTGGCGGTGGACCTGCTGGGGCCGGCGCGGCGCCCACGTCGGGCGTGCGCTGCATCGAGGCCGGACCGAACGCTTCGGCGTGGATGCGTTTGTCGGCGACGTTCAAGCCGCGCAGGCCGTCATAGACCGCCTGCATGAAGGCCGGCGGGCCGCACAGGTAGAAGTCATAGTCGTCGAAAGGCAGCTCGGTCCGCAGTGCGTCGATGTCCAGCCGGCCCAGCAGATCGTAGTCGTCGGGCTCCGCGCCCTCGGTGTCGCTGAGGATGCGCGTCAGGTGGAACGCCCCCTGCCCGGCCTCGACCAGGGCCGCGAGCTCTTCGTCGAACGCCCGCTCGGCCTTGGTCCGCGCGGCCTGGAAGATCCAGGTCCGCCGGGCGCCGCGCTTGCGGAAGCTTTCGAACAGGATGTGCCGGGCTATGGCGATCATCGGGGTGATGCCGACGCCGGCGGCCAGCAGCACCGCCGGGCGCTTCTCCAGGGCGTCGATCGTGAAGTCGCCGGCCGGGGCGCGGGCCTCGATCACGTCGCCTTCATGGACATGGTCGTGCAGGTACTGCGAGACCGCGCCCTCGCGCTTGACGCTGATCCGGTAGAACGGGTCAGACGGCGCGACCGACAGGGTGTAGGTGCGGATCGCCGGTCTTTCGCTCCCTGGCAGTTGGACGCGGATCGGCAAATGCTGGCCGGCAAGGTGCGGGATGGCCACCACCCCATCCGCAGGCTCCAGCTCGAATGAGCGGATCGTCGTGCTCTCGTCGATGACCTTCCTGACCCGGAACGGCCGCCACTGCGTCGCCAGCTCGGCCGCCTTCAGCCGCGCGGCCGTCTCGTCCCAGTCGCCGGTGATCAGAGCGTTCGGCGAAGCGCCGCCCGCGCGATCGATCCAGCGGACCGGCAAGACGTTCCGCCGACGGACGACCTTGGTCGGGCGTAGGCGCCACAGGCGCTCAGCCCCTTGGAAGGCGGCGATCTCGGGCGAGTCCAGGATCACCTCGGCCTCGCCCGTCATCTGCAGCAGCTCGCCGCTGGCGAAATCGACGAACACCAGGCCCGCCTTGCCGTTCAGGCTGATATTGCCCAGCGTGTTGAAGAACAGGTTGCCGGCGAAGTCGGGGATGGTCAGGACGCCGTCCTCGCCGATCCGCACGAAGCCGGGCTTGCCGCCCCGGTGCGAGACATCGACCTGACGGCCGGCCTCCTCGCTGTAGGAGGCCACGAAGAAGGCGTCGGCCGCGCCGATCATCCGGCGGGCGTCGGCGTCGAGAGTGTCGAAGGTCTCGACCTCGCCGCCATAGGGCGCGGCCGGGTCGGCGACCACCGCGAAGTCGCGCAGTTGGATATATTGCGGACAGTTGCCGTAGCTCTGGCCCACGACCACGTCGAAGCCGTAAGGCTGACGACACACCGTGCCGTTCATGCGGTTGCGGCGACGCGTGTGCAGCTCGATGCCCAGCAGGCCGACCGGATCGCCGTCCTCCATGCCCGCGTCGGCGGGATCGCTGGGCTGGCGCACGGCGTCGATCGCCAGGGTGTGGATGTCGGGCGAGCTGATGAAGCCCGGCCGCCCCGCGACGATGGTCGCCCACGGCGCGCCGGCTGGATCGACGCTGCCGACCACCAGGAACGGCAGCTGCGGGAAGAACTCGCGATGCTGGTCCAGCAGGAAGTCGCGGATGATCCGGCGGCCCAGCGCCTCCATCTTCGCGTCGACGCCGATGCTGCGCTGGATCGCGACCTCACCGCGATGCCAGGGAGAGGGCTTTTCGATCGTGGTCATGGCCCGCTCCCTGGCGCGCGACGCTAGGCGGCCAGGCCGGCGGGCGTGCGGGCGAACGGCACGAAACCCGGCAGGCCCTCGACGCGGGCCAGCCATTGGCGGACGGCCGGATAGGGCTCGAGATCGACATTCCCCTCGGGCGCGCGGGCCGTGTAGCTGTAGAGCGCCACGTCGGCGATGGTCGGACGGCCGGCGACCAGCCAGTCCTGCTGGGCCAGCAGGCCCTCGAGGATCGTCAGCAGGGCGTGGCCGCGGCCGATGACTTCGTCCGGATCGCGCTTGGCGCCGAACACGGTGACCAGGCGGGCGGCGGCCGAGCCGTAGGCCAGCTCACCAGCGGCGACCGACAGCCAACGCTGAACCTGGGCGGCCTCGACGGCGCCCTCCGGCAGCCACTCGGTCTTGCCGTACTTCTTGGCCAGATAGACCATGATGCCGTTGGAGTCCGAGATGACGACGTCGCCGTCCTCCAGCACCGGCACCTGGCCGAACGGGTTCAGCTTCAGGAACGCGGCCGTCTTGTGCGCGCCGCCGGCCAGGTCCACCTGGACCAGCTCGAAGTCCGCGCCGATCAGCGACAGGAAGAGATGGGCGCGGTGGGCGTGGCCCGAAAGCGGAAACGTGTGGAGGCGCATCGTCGTGTCCTTTGGAGAGCGGCTGGACACGGCGTCCATCCGATTGGGCCAGGACACCGCATCGGCCGCCTCCGCTGAAGCCGCGACGGGGGGAAGGCACTGTTCCGCGCCGTGGAATGGTCCGCATTCCGGAAACCGGAACAATCCATTCCTGAGGTTCGCCGTTCTTGCGGCGATCGATGACGGTCATCTTCGAGACGTTCCAACGCCCCGGAGACGATCATGAGTAGCGAGTTGCCCCCACGGCTGGCCTTCCAGGTTCGGTTGGCCCTGTCTCAGGACACGGTCGAGAGCCTGGCCGCCGACGCCTCGCGCGCCGGCCTGACCGGCGACGAGATCGACGCCGCCCGCGCGGGCCGCAGCTTCGACATCCAGGCCGAGGCGGCGATCACCCTGGCGCTCAGGTTGCGCGCCGGCGAATGCACCATCGCGGCGCGGCGCCAGGCTGAGCATGTCGGTCTGCGGGACGGCGAGGTCTCGGCGATCGCGGCGCTGACGGAGGAGGACTGAAGATGCTCCGCCTTCCCTTCCTTCGCCGCTGGCGCGCCAAGCGCTGCCTGCATGAGATCTTCTCGAAACTGGCCGAGGGCCAGACGGTCGACGCGATCTCGTGGATGGGCCTGCTGTAGCTAGTTGATGCGGCGGTCCGCGCGGAGCCGTTCGGCGGCGAAGTCGAGGAAGGTGCGCACCTTGGCCGGCGCGTGCCGCCCCTCGGGATGGACCAGATGGACGGGCAGCGGGCTTTCCTCGAAGGCCGAGAGCACGGTCTGAAGTTCGCCCGAGGCCAGCGCCGGCGCCACCTGGTAGGACAGCACCCGCGTCAGACCGAACCCGCTGCTCGCCGCCTGCAAGGCCGCGTCGTTGGTGTTGCAGTAGAGGCGCGGATGGACGTGGACCACGGTCTTCTGGTCCTGCCCGAAGCGCCACTCGGTCGACGCCCAGGCGCTGGTCGCCGAGATCACCGCGTGGTCGGCCAGATCCGCCGGAGTCGCCGGGGCGCCGTGCTTCTCGAAATAGGCGGGCGAACCGCAGACCACCCGGCGCACCGCCCCGACCCGCAGGGCGCTGAAGCCGGAATTGGGCAGGTTGCCGATCCGCACCGCCAGGTCCACGCCCTCTTCGACGATGTTGACCATGCGATCGACGAAAAGGGTGCGGATGCTGACCTGGGGATGTTCGGCCAGGTAGTCCATGATGATCGGCAGCATGTAGCGGTGGCCGAACATGACCGGGGCGGTGATGGTCAGGGTGCCGCTGGGAGTGGCGAAGCTGCCCGCGGCGCTGGCTTCGGCTTCGGCGAGGTCGGCCAGGATGCGCGAACAGTCCTCGAAGAACCGCGCGCCGGCGTCGGTCAGGGTCACCGAGCGTGTGGTGCGCACCAAGAGGCGCGCGCCGATGGTCTCCTCCAGCGCCGCGACCGCGCGGGTCACGGCGGGCGGGCTCATGTGCAGGTGCCGCGCGGCCTCGGCGAAGCCCTTGGTCTCGGCGACCTTCACGAACACTCTCATCGCCTGCCAGCGATCCATCAGCCCGCCCCCTGTTCCCGAGTCTCGGTGGTTATAGTCAGCGCCGGCCGTCCGAGGCCAGAAGGCCTCGCGCCGTGTCGACCAGGACCAGCCAGGCTCCGGCCATGATGGCGGTGTCCTTCAGCACCAGACGTCCGGCTCCGGAGAGATACGGGAAGCCGTGCTGGGCGTCACCAAGGGCTGGCACCCAGGCCTCGGGCGTGGTGATCAGGAACGACAGCGTCACCACCGGCGTCAGGAACGCCAGGCCCGCGCCGACGAAGCCCAACCGCCGCGAGGCCAACCCCGCCAAGGTCAGGCCGCCAATGACCAGCTCGACAGCGCCCAGGCCATTCGAGAAGCCGTAGGTGTTGTTGGCGTTCTGCCAAGCCCGCTCGGCCGGCTTGAGCTGCCCCTCATGAGTCAGGTGCGGCTTGTACTGGTCCGGGCGCTTGTAGAAGAACGACATCACCGGGCTGTTGGCCACGAACGGGGTGATGCTGTCGGCCTCGTAGGGCACGAACTTCAGCGCCCCGATCCACAGGAAGATCACGGCGATGGCGACCTTCATCGCGCCGATGCCGACGCGATGCGAGGCGGGCCCGGCGATGACGCCGAGCCCCTGACGGACCAGCGCCCTCACGACGCGGCCTTCACGGCTTCGGAGAACGCGTCCATCGCGCGGGTCGTGTAGACAAGGCTGGCCCCGGCGCCGATGGCCACCGCCACGCCCAGCGCCTCGGCGATCTCTTCCTTGGTCGCGCCCTGCTTGCGGGCTTCCTCGGCGTGAACCGTGATACAGCCGTCGCAGCGCAGGGACACGGCGGCGGCCAGCGAGATCAGTTCGCGGGTCTTGGCGTCCAGCAGGTTGGTCTTGGCGCCGGCCTGGCTGAGGGCCACATAGCCTTGCACCGTCCCGGGGCTGAGCTTGCCGACTTCGCCGACGCCCGCGCCGATCTATTTGCGATATCCATTCCAGTCATGCATGGCCATGTGGGGCTCCTCTTGCTGTGACTGAAAGCTAAGCTCGGCCGGCTCCCGGGTTGATGCCCGCGCGGCGCGTCCTTATGACCGAGCGGATCATTCAGGCGGAGACCTCGTCGATGACCGACGCCTTGAGCGACCTCGCCTCGCTGCTGCGAGTCCGGCCCGAGCTGGAGGACTACTGCCGGTTCGGCGGCGATTGGCGCGTGACGCACGAGGCCACGCCCGCCGCGCAATTCCACATCGTCGCCAAGGGCCAGGCGGTGATCGAACGGCCCGGTCGCGAAACCTGCTGCTGAGCGCCGGCGACATCCTGCTACTGCCGCACGGTGACGCCCACGTCCTGCGCCCGCGGATCACCGCCGACCAGGCGACGCGCCCGATCTCGACCCGCTACCACAACGCCATCCGGATCAAGGAGACCGGCGACGCCGCCCCCGACACCGAGCTGATCTGCGGCCTGCTGCACTTCGAGGCCTCGGCCGCGCAGCTGCCAGTCTCGGCCTTGCCCGACGTCATCGTGCTGCGCGCCGGCCAGGACGCCGCGCAAGCCCGGTTCGTCGGTCTGGTCGCGGCCATGCATGACGAGATCGATCAGGCGCGAGCCGGCGCGCTGGCCATCGCCACCGACCTGGCCAGCGCCCTCTTCGTGATGTTCCTGCGCGCGCACCTCGAGGCCGATCCGCCCGCCGAGGGGCTGCTCGCCCTGTTGGCCCAGCGCGCCACGGCGCCCGCCACCCTGGCCATGCTGCGCGATCCCGCCACCGACTGGAGCCTGGATGCCCTGGCCGACCTGTCGGCGACCTCTCGCGCCACGCTGGTCCGCCGTTTCCGCGACACGGCCAGGCAGTCGCCGCTAGGCTTCCTGGCCGAGTTGCGCCTGAACCTTGGGCGCCAGCGCCTGGAACGCGGCGCCCAGCCTATCGCCCTCATCGCCGCCGACCTAGGCTACCAATCGGAAAGCGCTTTCAGCCGGGCGATCCATCGCCGCTTCGGGATCCGGCCGGGGGCGATGCGTCGCGCCCAGTCGCCGATGCGCGCAATCTGATCATATCGACTACGATATACGAGAAAGATTTGACCTCGGCGACGGGGCGCTACAGAACTTCGGTCGCGCAAGATTCCCGATGGGAGGGGGATCACCGCGAGCGCCTGTGTTGTTGGGCCGTTGGGGAGAGAAACCTTGGATAGACGTCAGTTCCTTGCCGCCTGCGGGATCGGCGCCGGCGGCGTGCTGCTGCCCGGCTTCGGCCGCGCCATCGCGGCTGAACAGCTGGTCGAGACCCTCGACGTGGCCGTCAAGAAGCGCCTGGCCGACGCGGCCATGACCGCCGCCACGGCCGCCGGGGCCAGCTATTGCGACGTCCGCGTCGGCCGCTATCTGCGCCAGTTCATTCAGACGCGCGAAGCCAACGTCCAGGGCGTGACCAACACCGAATCCAGCGGCGTTGGCGTGCGCGTCATCGCCGGCGGCGCCTGGGGCTTCGCGGCCACCAACAGCTTCTCGGCCGAGGCCGTCGCCGACACCGCCCGTCTGGCGGTCGCCATCGCCAAGGCCAACGCCAAGAACCAGACCGCCCCCGTGCAACTGGCCCCGACCAAGGGCGTCGGCGAGGTGAAGTGGGCCACGCCCCTGCGCCGCAACGGCATGGAAGTCTCGCTGCAGGAGAAGGTCGACCTGCTGATGCGCGTCAACGGCGCGGCCCTGAAGGCCGGCGCCAACTTCGTCAATTCCAGCCTGTTCCTGATCAACGAGCAGAAGTACTTCGCCAGCACCGACGGCTCGTACATCGACCAGGACGTCCACCGCATCTGGTCGCCGTTCACGGTCACCGCCGTCGACAAGGCCACCGGCAAGTTCCGCTCGCGCGATGGCCTCTCGGCCCCGATGGGCATGGGCTACGAGTACCTGGACCCGCAGGCCAAGGATAAGACCCTCTCGCCCAACGGCATCATCAGCTACGGCCATTCCTACGACATGGTCGAGGACGCCCAGGCCGCCGCCGTCCAGGCGCGCGAGAAGCTGACCGCCAAGTCGGTGAAGCCGGGCCGCTATGACCTCGTCTTGGACCCCAACCACCTGGGCCTGACCATCCACGAGTCGGTGGGTCACCCGCTCGAACTCGACCGCGTGCTGGGCTACGAGGCCAACTACGCCGGCACCAGCTTCGCCACCCTGGACAAGCGCCAGGCGCACTTCCAGTACGGCAGCGAGATGGTCAACATCATGGCCGACAAGCTGCAGCCGGGCAGCCTGGGCGCCGTGGGCTTCGACGACGAAGGCATCAAGACCAAGCAGTGGCCGCTGATCCAGGACGGCAAGCTGGTCGACTACCAGGCCACCCGCGACCAGGCCCACATCCTGGGCAAGACCGAGAGCGACGGCTGCTCGTACGCCGACAGCTGGTCGACCGTGCAGTTCCAGCGCATGCCCAACGTCTCGCTGCAGCCGGGCAAGAAGCCGCTCAGCCTCAACGAGATGATCGCGGGCGTCGAGGACGGCATCTACATCCTGGGCCGTGGCTCGTTCTCGATCGACCAGCAGCGCTACAACGCTCAGTTCGGCGGCACGCTGTTCTACGAGATCAAGAACGGCAAGATCACCCAGCCGCTGGAAGACGTCGCCTACCAGATGCGCACGCCGGAGTTCTGGAACGCCTGCTCGGCGATCTGCGACGAGCGCGACTACCGCCTGTTCGGCTCGTTCTTCGACGGCAAGGGCCAGCCCAGCCAGGTCTCGGCCGTGAGCCACGGCTCGTCGACGACGCGGTTCAACGGCATCAATGTCATCAACACCGCGCGTTCGCTCGGTTGATCGGTTCGGGGAAGATTATCCAATGAGCATCATGACCGAAGCCGAGGCCAAGACGATCCTCGCGAAAGTCATCAAGCTGTCGACGGCCGACGAGTGCACCGCGCAGCTGACCGGTTCGATCGAGGGCAATATCCGCTTCGCCCTGAACAACGTCTCGACCAGCGGCGTCGTCAGCGACACCGACCTGGCCGTCACCGTCGCCTTCGGGCGCCGGGTCGGCACCGCGACGATCAACGAGTTCTCGGACGCCGCCCTGGCTCGCGTGGTCAAGCGCGCCGAGGAGCTGGCCAAGCTGGCGCCGGAAAACCCCGAGTTCGTCCCGGCCGTCGAGGGCGCGACCTACAAGCCCAGCGACACCTTCAGCGCCGCGACCGCCGCCATCACGCCGGACCAACGGGCCGAGATCGCCCGCGCCTCGATCGAGCCCTGCCGCGCCCAGAAGCTGGTCGCGGCCGGCTTCCTGCAGGACCAGCAGAGCTTCGTGGCCTTCGCCAACAGCAAGGGCGCATTCGGCTATCAGCGCGCCACGTCGATGGACTACACCTGCACGGTGCGGACCGCCGACGGCAAGGGTTCGGGCTGGGTCGCCCGCAATCTGCAGGACTCGGCCGCCTTCAAGGCGTCCAGCGACATCGAGATCGCCATGCGCAAGGCCAGCGCCTCGGCCGAGGCCCAGGCGCTGGAGCCGGGCAAGTACACGGTCATCCTGGAGCCGAACGCGGCCTCGGGCCTGATCTCGTTCATGTTCAACTTCTTCGACGCTCGCCAGGCCGACGAAGGTCGCAGCTTCCTGTCCAAGAAGGGCGGCGGCAACAAGCTGGGCGAACAGGTCTTCGATCCCCGCGTCACCTTCATGGCCGACCCGTGGGACAAGGAACTGCCGGTCTATCCGTGGGACGAACAGGGCCGTCCGCGCGAGCGCATGCCGCTGGTCGAGAACGGCAAGATCGCCAACCTGCTCTACAGCCCCTACTGGGCCCAGAAGTCGGGCAAGAAGGTCACCGGCCGTCCGGGCAACATCGTCATGTCGGGCGGCACGAAATCGACCGCCGACATGGTGCGCGAGACCGAGCGCGGCATCCTGGTGACCCGCACCTGGTACATCCGCATGGTCGATCCGCAAACCGTGCTGCTGACCGGCCTGACCCGCGACGGCACGTTCTACATCGAGAACGGCCAACTGAAGCACCCGATCAAGAACTTCCGCTTCAACGAGTCGCCGGTGATCATGCTGAACAACATCGATGAGTTGGGCCGCCCGGTCCGGGTCAGCGAAGACCGTCGCATGCAGATGATGATCCCGGCCATGCGCCTGCGGGACTTCACCTTCACCTCGCTGTCGGACGCCGTCTGACGTTCGACATGCCGAGTAAGAGCGTAACGCGTACCGAGTGCTTGCGTCTGTTGGCGGGCGGCGCGATGGGGAGCTGGCTGACCAGCCTTCCATCCGCCGCCAAGGCCGCGCCGACGTATGATTTCTGGTTCACGCGGCTGCGCTACGACTCCGGCGACTGGGACGTCGACCAGCGGATGCCGTCCAACATCCTGACTTCGCTGGTCGACTACACCAACCTGCGCGTGGACACCGAGGAGCGCGTCGTGCGCCTCGCCGACCCGGCCATGCTGACCGCGCCATTCTGCTACATCGCCGGCCACAAGCTGGTCGAATTCAGCCCCGCCGAGGCCGCCAACTTCCAGCGCTATGTCCGCAACGGCGGCTTCGTGCTGGTCGACGACTGCAACCACGACATCGACGGCCTGTTCGCCAAGTCGTTCGAACGCCAGATGGCCAAGCTGTTCGGCGGCGACGCCCTGAAGAAGCTGCCCAAGGACCACGCCATCTATCGCAGCTTCTTCAAGTTCGACGGCCCGCCCGCTACCAGCTTCGAGCTGAACGGCTGGGGCGACGATCTCGTGCATGACTACCTCAAGGGCATCGAGATCAACGGGCGCCTCGGGGTGCTCTACAGCAACAAGGATTACGGCTGCGAGTGGGATTACGACTGGCGCAACAAGCGCTTCCTGGCCGAGGACAACACCAAGTTCGCGGTCAACATCGTCCTCTACGCCCTCACCGCCTGATCCGCCTTACGACCTGTCCGGAGTTCCGATGAGCGTCACCCCCACCGAAGCCGACATCGCGGCCAAGCTCGAGCGCCTGGGCCATCTGCGCGCGGCGATCGGCCAGGCCATCGTCGGCCAGGACGAGGTCGTCGAGCAGCTGCTGATCGGCCTCTTGGCCGGCGGCCACTGCCTGATCGAGGGCGTGCCCGGCCTGGGCAAGACCCTGCTGGTCCGCACCCTGGGCCAAGCCCTGTCGCTGGACTTCCGCCGCGTGCAGTTCACCCCGGACCTGATGCCCAGCGACATCCTGGGCACCGAGGTGCTGGAGGAAGACCACGGCACCGGCCATCGCCATTTCCGCTTCCAGCAGGGTCCGGTGTTCACCAACCTGCTGCTGGCCGACGAGATGAACCGTACGCCGCCCAAGACCCAGGCGGCCCTGCTGGAGGCCATGCAGGAACACCAGGTCAGCTATGCCGGCGTCACCCACCCGCTGTCGGAGCCGTTCTTCGTCCTGGCCACCCAGAACCCGCTGGAACAGGCCGGCACCTATCCCTTGCCCGAGGCCCAGCTGGACCGCTTCCTGCTGAACATCCGTGTGGGCTACCCGACCGCCGAGGAAGAGCGCGCCATCCTGGCCCTGACCACCGGCAGCGGCGTCTCCGCGCCAGCAGCGGTGATGACGGGCGCCGACATCATCGAGCTGCAGAAGTGGGTCCGCCAGGCGCACATCAGCGACGGCCTGCTGACCTGGATCACGTCTCTGGTCCGCGCCACCCGCCCAGGTCCGGACGCGCCCGCCGCCGTCCAAGAATACGTCCGCTGGGGCGCCGGTCCCCGCGCCGGCCAGGCCCTGGTGTTGGCCGCCAAGGCCCGCGCGCTGCTGCACGGCCGCCTGGCCGCCACCCGCGAGGACGTCAAAGCGCTGGCCGCGCCGGTCCTCCGCCACCGCGTTCTGCTGTCCTTCGCCGCCGAGGCCGAGCGCAAGACGACCGACGACGTGGTCGCCGCCCTGCTGGCCGCCCTGCCCGCGCCCGCCCGCGACTAAGCCCAGTCATGTCGCCGTTCGACCTGCCCCCGGACCTGCGTAGCCGTCTGCGACGTCTGTCGCTGACGCCGCGCGCGGCCGCGGTGCTGGCTGGCGACGGCGCCCATTCCAGCCGCAATCGCGGCGGGGCGATGGAGTTCGCCCAATACCGCGCCTACGAGCGCGGCGACGACCTGCGCCGCATCGACTGGAAGCTCTATTCGCGCTCGGACCGCTTCTTCGTCCGCGACGCCGAGCGCGACAGCCCGGTGGCGATCTGGGTCGTGCTGGACGCCAGCGCCTCGATGGGCCAGGCCGATCTCGGCAAGCCGAATTGGACGCGCTTCGACGCCGCCCGCCGACTGACCGCCGCGGTCATCGAGGTCGCCTTGCGTCAGGGCGACCGCTTCGGCGTCGTCGTCGCGCGGGCCGAGGGCGCGATCGTCCTGCCGCCCTCCAGCGACAGCCGCCACCGCGACCGCATCCGCCTGGAGCTCAGCCCGCTGAAGCCCGGCGGCGTCCCGCAGTGGACGCGCGACCTGAAGGTGTTGGGCGAGCGGATCGCGCCGGGCGATCTCGTCCTCTTTGTCACCGACGGCTTCGACGAGACCTGCGTCGCCGCCGCCGAGCGGCTGGCCGCCTCCGGCCGCGACGTCTCTTTCGTGCAGCTACTGACCGGCGACGAACGGGACTTCCCGTTCGACCGCAGCCTGCTGTTCCGCGACCCCGAGGGCGACAGTCAACTCGCGGGTGACGGCCGATCCTTGCGCGCCGACTTCCTGGCCAAGTTCGCCGCCGCCCGCGCCGCCCTGCGCGCTCGACTGGAGGCGCGCGGCGTGCGCTTCGTCGAGCACTTCAGCGACCGTGATCCAGACCAGCCGATCCAGGACCTGTCGCGACCGATGGCGCGCGGATGACCCCTGGCCTGCTCGCCCCCGCCGCGCTCGGCGCCTTGCTGGCGGTCCTGGTCCCGCTGGTGATCCACATCGCCCGGCGCACCGAGACGCAAGTCATCGACTTCGCCGCCCTGCGCTGGCTGAACCCTAATCCCAAGCCGGTCCAACGGCTGCGGCTGGACGAGCGCGTGCTGCTGGCGGTACGGATCGCTCTGGTCGTCGCGGTCGTGCTGGCGCTCGCTGAGCCGGTGCTACGACCGACGGGCGACGGTCGCCCGGCCGTGGCGGTCTCTCCAGCGGTCGACGCCAAGAGCGTTCCGGACCATGGCGAGCGCCGCGTGTGGCTCGCACCTGGCTTCCCGAGCCTCGACAGGCCAGCGCCCAAGTCGGGCGACTTCGCCAGCCTGATCCGCCAGCTCGATGCCGAGACGCCCGGCAAGACGGCGATCACCATCGTCGCGCCGCCCGCGCTGAGCGGCGACGCCGAACGGCTCTATCTGTCGCGCAAAGTCGACTGGCGGATCGGCGCGCCGTCGCAGCGTCCCACACTGACCCCAACGCCGGCGCCGCCGCCACTGACCGTGCGCTACGCCCCCGCCCGTGAAGCCGCTGCCCGGTACTTCCGCGCGGCAGCCACCGCTTTCGCCGACTCCGGCAAGCCCGCTGCTTTTGACGCCGCGCCCGCCGACAACCCCGTGCCCAAAGCCGCGCGCTATCTGGTTTGGCTCTCCAGCGCCCCGATGCCCGCGCCGGTGCTCGACTGGATCGAAGCCGGCGGCGTCGCCCTGCTGGCCCAGGACGCCCCCTCGCCCGTCGAAGGCGCCCAGCCCATCGTCTGGCGCGACACCGAAGGCGCGCCGCTGGCCACGGCGGGCCGTTTCGGCAAAGGTCGCGTGCTGCGCCTGACCCGCGCCCTCGAACCCAGCGCCATGCCGGTCCTCGTCGAGCCCGACTTCCCACAGCAGCTCTGGACGCTACTCGCGCCGCCGCCCGCGCCGAGCCTGGTCGCGGCGGCCGACTATGCGCCCAGCGTCCGCGCCACGCCCGGCCCCTACAATCCTCATCCCGTCAGCCTGCGCCCTTGGCTGGCGCTGCTGATCGCCCTGATCTTCGTCGCCGAGCGCTGGCTCGCGACGCGGCGCGACCGCCCATGATCGCCGCCCTCGCCCACCACTTGCGCGCGGCTCGCCAGCGCACAGTGCTCGACACGCTGGCCGTGGGGCTTCCGGTCATCCTGGCGCTCGCCGCTCTGGGCTTGCGCTGGTTCCAGGTCCCGGGCGCGATCGGCGTGCTCGTTATCGGCGCGAGCGTGCTGAGCTGGATCGCGCTTCGGCGAACCCGGCGCTTCGATCAAGCCTGGCTGACCGCCGCGCTCGACGCTCACGCGCCGGGCCTTGAGGACAGCAGCGATCTTCTGTTCCATCCCGCCGCGGACGGCCTGGCCGCCCTGCAACGCGCCCGCTTGGAAGCCCGTCTCGCCGAGGCCGCCGCCATCGATCTGCGCCCCGACTGGTCGCGTCGCTGGATACCCTGGACCGCCGGCGCCAGCGCGGTCGTGATCCTCGCCGCCCTGTTCTGGCCGACCGCGTATGGCACGGTGCTCGGCCCCGAGAAGGCCGAAACGGCATCGCCGCCCGGCGCGCCCAGGCTCACCGGCGCCAAGCTGCGGATCACCCCGCCGGCCTATACCGGCCAGCGCCCGTTCGAGCAGAGCGGCCTCGACGTCCGCGCTCCGGAGGGCTCCCGCGTCGAGTGGATCGTCAGCTTCCGGCCGCAACCCGACACCGCCGGCCTGAGCTTCCCCGGCGAGGCCCCGCTGTCGCTGCGCCGTGACGGCGGCCGCTGGCTGGGCGAGCGGGTGTTCGAACGCTCGGCGCTCTATCGCATCGAGGGCGCGGGGCTGGCCCGTCAGCGCCTGCATCGCCTGGAGATGATCCCCGACGCCCCGCCGGTCGTCCGCGTCGTGACGCCCGACAGCGCCCTGACCCTGATCACGCCCGGCCAAACCCGCTGGACGCCGGTGTTCGAGGTCCGCGACGACTACGGCGTCGAGACCGTCGCCCAGCTGAGGATCACCGTCACCAAGGGCGAAGGCGAGAACATCACCACCACCGTACGGACCCAGCCCCTGAGTGGCCAAGGTCCCGTGCGCCTCAAGCGCTTCACCGCCCCGCTGGACCTCGCTCGCGAAGGCTTGGCCCAAGGCGGAGACATGATCGTTCAGCTGATCGTCAGCGACAATCGCAGCCCCGCACGCCAGACAGTTGAGGGCCCCAACATCATCCTGCGCTGGCCCGCCGCCATGGGTCTGGCCGACGGCCTGGACGGCATGGCCAAGCAGGTGATGCCCGTCTATTTCCGCAGCCAGCGGCAGATCATCATCGACGCCGAAGCCCTGATCGCCCAGCGCGGCAAGATCTCGCCGGACGCCTTCCTGGACCGCTCCAACGGCCTGGGCGCCGACCAGGCTCAGCTGCGCCTGCGCTATGGCCAGTTCATGGGCGAGAAGGCCGAGGGCGAACCCCACCTTGACCTGCCGACCAGCGACGGCCCCGCCTTGCCGATCGATGACGGAACGCCCGCCCCCGCCAAGCCCGCGCCCGAGCACCACGACGATGACGACCATGGCCACGGCGCGGTCGATCTCAACGACATGAAGTCGGTCGTCGCGGAGTTCGGCCACGCCCACGACACCGGCGACGCCGCCACCCTGTTCGACCCTGGCACGCGCTCGACCCTGGCCCAGGCGCTGGACGCCATGTGGGACAGCGAGCGCGCCCTGCGGCAGGGCAAGCCCAAGGACGCCCTGCCTCACGCCTACAAGGCGCTGAACCTCCTGAAGACCGCGCAGCAGGCCGGCCGCATCTTCCTGGCCCGCACGCCGCCGAAACTGCCGCCGGTCGACCTGTCGCGCCGCCTGACCGGCAAGCGCGAGGGCATCGCGCCCGGCCGCCTCGCACCGACCACCCGCGATGCCGCCGACACCCCGGCGGTCGAGGTCTGGCGCGCGCTGGGCGAGCGTCCGAACGCGCCGATCCAGCTCGACGCCCTGACGCGTTGGGTGAACGCCAACGCCAAGCGCCTGACCGATCCGCTGGCCCTGTCGGCAGCCATCGACACGGTTCGCAACGAGCCCCAGTGCCAGGACTGCCGCCGCAAGCTGCGCGCCCTGCTGTGGACCGCCCTGGAGCGCCCGCCAGCCGCCGTGGGCCGCCGTGACCCGGCCGATTCACGTGGCCGACGCTATCTGGACGCCCTGCGATGATCGGCGGCTTCGAACTCTGGACCGCGCTGCTGATCGCGCTGGCCGTCGGCGGCGGGATCGTGCGACTGGCGCTGGGCCGGCGTAAGGGCCCAGCCTGGCGGCTACCGGCGCTGATCGCCCTGAATGTCGTCGGTGGCGCGCTGCTCTATCTGACGCTCTTCCCGCCGCCGGTCGGCACGGCCCCCGGTCGCCTGGTGATCGCCACGCACGGGGCCAGGCCGTCGCTGCACGCGTCCGGCGACGTGCCGGTCGCCCTGCCCGAGGCCGGCCCGCTGCCGGGCGCGGTGCGCGTACCCGACCTCGGCTCGGCTCTGCGCCTTTATCCCGAGCTCGGCCGCATCCGGATCGAGGGCGATGGCCTGACGCCGCGTGACCGGATCGCGCTCGATCGCCCCGCCGAGTTCGCCCCCTCGCGCGCCCCGCGCGGCCTGATCGAGTTGAGCCTGCCCAAACCCGTCGCCCCCGGCGCGCGCCTCACCATCGCCGGGCAGGTCGGGAGCGCCGGAACCGTCGAGCTGCTCGATCCGGCCGGTACCGTGGTCGATCAGGCGACCGTGCCCGCCAACGGCCGCTTCCAGCTCTCGGCCGCCGCCCGCGCGCCCGGCCTGGCGCTGTTCGACCTGCGTCTGAAGGACGTTTCGGAGCATATCGAAATCCCGGTCGAGACCCGCGCCCAGCGCCAGCCGCGCGTGCTGGTCCTGGCCGGCGCGCCCAGCGCGGAGACCAAGTACCTGCGCCGCTGGGCCCAGGACGCCGGCATCGACCTGAGCCTCGACATCGACGTCGGCGGCGGCGTGATTCTGGGCGATCCGCCGACGCCGATCACCCGCGCCAGCCTGGCCGAGATCGATCTCGTGGTCGTCGACGACCGCCGCTGGGAAACCCTGTCGCCCGGCGCCCGCGCCACCGTGGCTGCGGCGGCGCAGGACGGCCTCGGCCTGCTCCTTCGCCCCACCGGCCCGCTTTCGGCCGCCACGCGCCGCGACTGGACGAGCCTTGGCATGCCGACCACCGGCAATGGCGAGGTCCAGACCTTCCGTACGAGCGGCGACCTCGAACTGACCCGCTACGACCTGGCTCAGGCCGGCCGTGAGGGCGTGCCGATGATCCGGGACAAGACCGGCGCGCCGCTGGCCGCCTGGCGTCCTCGCGGCCAAGGCCGTGTCGGCCTCTGGATCGTCGCCGACAGCTATGGCCTGGCCTTGGCCGGCCACGCCGACCGCTACGGCGAGATGTGGAGCGAACTGTTCTCGGCCCTGGCCCGTCCCAGCGAAGGCCTCGGCGCGCGCCTAGACGGCATCGCCCGCGCCGGCCAGCGCGCAGCGCTGTGCGGCCTCGCGGGGCCGATCCGCGTCATCGATCCCGACGGCGTAGAGAGCCGTCCGCTCGTGGACCCTGCCACCGGCCCCGCCGCCTGCGCGGCCTACTGGCCACGCCAGGTCGGCTGGCATCAGGTCGCGGGCGGCGCGGCCTTCTATGTCCATCCCACCGACGCCGCGCCGTCGCTGGCTCAGGCCGCCAACCGACAGGCGACGCTCGACGCGGTGGCGACCAGTGTCACGCGTGGCGCGCGCGCCAGCCACACCACGCCGGGGTCGTCCTGGCCCTGGGCCGCCGCCCTCCTGGCCGTGCTGGGCCTGCTCTGGTGGCTGGAACGCCGATCGCCCTTGAAGGACTAGCGGCCATCGCGTCAAATCGGCGCTCGCGCATCGACGCCCAAGACCGTCGAGCGCCCCCAGGAGCGAACCATGCCGCACTACGGCGACTATCAGAACGAGATCTATTTCCGGGGCCTGCAAGGCGTGGTCCCGAAATACCCCGTCGACTTCGCCACCCTGCAGGCGCGGGCCCAGGCGGCCATGCCGCCCTCGACCCTGAAATACGTCCAGGGCGGCTGCGGCGACGAACACACCCAGGACAGCAACGCCTCGGCCTTCAAGCACTGGGGCCTGATCCCGCGGATGATGGTCGATTGCTCGACGCGCGACCTCTCGATCGATCTCTTCGGCATGAAGCTGGCGAGCCCCTTGTTCATGGCCCCGATCGGGGTGACGGGCCTTTGCACCCAGGACGGCCACGGCGATCTGGCCGCCGCCCGCGCCGCCGCGGCGACAGGCGTGCCGATGGTGGTCTCGACCCTGACCAACGATCCGCTGGAGGACGTGGCCGCCGCCATGGGCGACACGCCGGGGATGTTCCAGCTCTACACGCCCAAGGATCCCGAGCTGGCCGCCAGTCTTGTCAGCCGCGCCGAGGCGGCCGGCTACAAGGCCATCGTCGTCACCCTGGACACCTGGGTCACGGGCTGGCGGCCCCGCGACCTCAACGACAGCAACTTCCCGCAGCTGCGCGGCGCGGTGCTGGCCAACTATTTCTCCGACCCGCGCTTCCGCGCCATGATCGGCGGCAAGGATCCGGCGTCGGACCTCCAGACGGCGATCATGACCTGGGCCGGGACCTTCGGGAAGGTGCTGACCTGGACCGACCTGCCGTGGCTGCGATCTCTGACCAAGCTGCCGATCGTGCTAAAGGGCATCTGCCACCCCGACGATGTTCGCCGCGCCAAGGACGAGGGCGTCGATGGGATCTATTGCTCCAACCACGGCGGCCGGCAGGCCAATGGCGGCATCGCGACCATCGACATGCTGCCCGCCGTGGTCGAGGCGGCGGGCGACACGCCGGTGATGTTCGACTCCGGCATCCGCTCGGGCAGTGACGTCGCCAAGGCCCTGGCGATCGGCGCGACGGCGGTCGGCGTCGGGCGGCCCTATTCCTACGGCTTGGCCCTGGGCGGGACCGAGGGCGCGGTCCACGTGCTGCGCTCGATCCTGGCCGAGGCGGACCTGCTGATGGCCGTCGATGGCTTCCCGACGATCAAGGCCCTGCGCGAGGCTGGCGCTGTGCGGCTTCAGGCATAGCCTCAGGCCTTTTCGGCATTGGCCAGGCTCGGGAGTAACGCGGTGAGATACGGCATGAAAAAGCTCGCCGTTTCGCTCCTGGCCCTGGCGCTCTGCTGCGCTGCCGCCCCGACCCAGGCCACCGAGGTCGGGACCTTCTTCGTCGGCGGACACTACGTCCACGAAGGCCAGGCGATGGCCGGCCAGGCGCACGTGCTGTTCATGAAACCGGACAAGCCGCTGCATAAGACGCCGCTGGTGTTCATTCCCGGCGCCGGCCAGACGGTGACCAACTTCCTCTCCACGCCGGACGGCCGTCCCGGCTGGGCCCAGGTATTCGCCGACGCCGGCTGGACGGTCTATCTGATGGATCAGCCGGGACGTGGCGCTTCGGGTTATGAGGTCTCGTACGGCTCGGTGAAGCGGCAAACGCCGGAGTTCCTGCAGAAGCGCTTCACGGCCACCCAGAACTTCGAACCCGCGCCAGGACAACCGCAAGGCTGGCCGCAAGCCAAGCTCCACTCAGGCTTCCCGGGAACCGGCAAGCCGGGCGATCCGATCTTCGACCAGTTCTACGCCACGCAGGTCGAGAGCGCCGGCGGCGATGTCTCCGCCAAGCTGGTCGCCGACGCCGGCGCGGCGCTGCTGGACAAGATTGGACCGGCCATCATCGTCACCCACTCGCAGTCCGGCGCGTTCGGCTGGGCGATCGGCGAGGCGCGGCCGGCGCTGGTCAAGGCCATCGTCGCGGTCGAACCCAGCGGCCCGCCGTTCTTCGGCGCCCCGCCGCCGTGGGGCGACTCCGATCCGGACAAGCTTTCGCGGCCCTACGGCCTGACCACGACGCCGCTGGCCTATGCCCCGGCGCTGACCTCGCCCGCCGACCTAGGCCGGGTCCAGGAGGCGACGCCGGAGAAGCCCGACCTGGTCCGCTGCTGGCTGCAGCCCGAACCGGCGCGCAAGCTGGTGAACCTGTCGCGGTTCCCGATCTTCGTGCTGGTGTCCGAGGCCTCGTACCATGCGGGCTACGACCACTGCACGGTGCGCTATCTGCGCCAGGCCAGCGTCGCCACCGACTTCACGCGGCTGGAGGACGTGGGCCTGCACGGCGACGGTCACATGGTGATGATCGAGAAGCACTCGACGCAGATCGCCAAGCTGATCCAGGACTGGCTCAAGGCGAAAAAGCTCGACTAAGGCTCGGCGGTGCGGATCGCCGCCGGTCCGGCCGGCAGGGCGATCGCGCCCTTGGCCTTCAGGCGCTTGCCGTCGAAGCCGAACACGTCGAGGCGTTGTTCGACCGCGCACTGGACCAGCAGGGTCTTGCCGTCCCTGGACCAGGCGATCCCCTGCCCCCAGGCGCCGGTGCGGGCCTCGGTGACCTTGACCAGCTTGCCGGGCTCGTCGATCCGCCAGACCTGGACCAGGCCTTGCTTGGAATAGCGCGGTGACTTGGCGCTGGCGTTGGAGCCGTCGTTGACATTGACCGCTACGAAACGACCGTCCGGCGACATCTTCAGCCCCTCGGGCGTCAGGCCCACGGAGACGACGTCGATGACGCGTGGGAAGGCCTCGGAGACGAGGTCGATCAAGCTGACCGTATCCATGTCCTTGCCACCGCCGCCGATATTGCCGACCACGGCGAAGCGGCGCGGGCCGACGGTGTCGATCTGATAGGGGCGCAGGCCAGGAGCAAGGGTTTTGGGCTCGACCGTCACGGCCGTCCCATCGATCTTCAGCACCGAGATCTTGTGGTCGCCGTCACGGCTGACCAGGGCGCGTTTGCCGCCATCGAAGAAGATAGGCTCGGCCGGCGCGGACTTGGCGTCACCGATGACCACCGACCCAGCGGGTCGGACAACCTGACCAGAAATGCTGAAGATCGAGACCGTGCCCTCGGCGCGGTTGGCGACCAGGGCCAGCTTGCCGTCAGGGCTGATCGAGACGCCCGAAGCGCCCTGCCCGGCCTGCAAGGTGGCGACGACGCGCGGCGGGCCGTCCTTCAGGGCGATGACGCTGACCTTGTCATCGGTCCCCTGGCCACCGGGCCCAGCTGGGGAGAGCTTACGGGCCGCGGTGACCAGGGCGATCGACTCGTCGGGCGCGACGGCGACACTGGCGGGAGGGCCAATGATGCTGGTCGGGGCCTCGACCGAGCCGAGAAGTCTTGGCGGCGACGCGCCGAGATCGATCAGCGTGACGGTGTCCGGCAGGGGCTTGGTTGGGACGACCTGTTCGCCGTCCGCCAGCACCTGCTTGCCGTCATTGGCCGACACGGCGATCTGGGCCCGCCCTCCGCAAGGCAGGGCCAGAAGGCCCATGGCGACCACGCCGCTCAGAACTCGAATACGCATCGCCGCACCGTTCGAAAGATCGCCAGGCGCGCGGACGCCGGGAGGAGTATTGGCGTCCGCGCGCCTGGCCGCGATCCTGACAAGGGAGGACAGGTCAGAACCGCTTCATGCCCAGGCTAGAAGGTATACCGCAGGCCCAGGATGAACTCGCGTCCGGTGTGGTGGTAGAACGAGGACCGGTCGGCGACGCTGTCGTTGAACTGGTCCTGGTACTCGTCGGTCAGGTTCACGCCTTCCAGCGACAGCTTGAAGTGGTCGTTCAGCGTGTACTGCAGCGAGGCGTCGACGTTCAGCGTCGCCTTGGTGCCGTCGGCGTTGGTGCCCGCTTCCGAACCCGGGATGCGGGTCAGATAGTTGTCGCGATAGGCCGCCGAGACGCGAGCGCTCCACTTGCTGTCCTCGTAATAGAGGGTGGCGTTGTAGGAGCTGCGCGACAGACCCGTCAGGTCGCCGGTGGCGATGACCGCGCCGGCCCCGTTCAGGTACTGGATCTCGGACTTCACGCCCGTGTAGTTCAGCAGGACGCCGGTGTGCTTGAGCGCGCCCGGCAGGAAGCTGAAGGGCTGCTGGTAGTTGATCTCGAAGCCCTTCAGCGTGCCCCCGGGCGTGTTGACCGGAGTGCTGAACTGCCATTGCGCCGAGGGGCTGCAGCCGTTGGTCGTGCCGCAGGCGGCGATGGCCACGCTGTCCGGCAGGCCGAACGGGTTGCCGGTGAACGTCGTGTTGGTCTGCAGCGTCTGGACCAGGCTGTTGATGTCCTTCTTGAAGAGGGCCAGCGACAGCAGGGCCGACTTCTGGAAGTACCACTCGAACGACAGGTCGTAGGCCTTGGCGCGGAACGGATCGAGGTTGGGGTTGCCCGCGCTGACCGAGCGACCGGCGCCCGAGACGCTGACCGTGGCGCCCGGCGTGAGCGAACCCAGGTCCGGACGCGACATCACCTTGGCCGCGCCGAAGCGGATCAGGAAGTTGTCGCGCGGCTCCAGCACCATGTTCATCGACGGCAGGGTGTCGTGGTACTTGCGCTCGGCCGAGATCGCCAGCGGCGAGCCTGAGACATAGGTGTAGCCGTTCGAGGCCTGCTCGGTCTCGACATAGCGAACGCCGACGTTACCGCGGAACGGCCACTCGCCGATCTGGGTGTTCCAGTCGGCCTGGACGTAGCCGCCGCTGTCCTTCTCCTGGACGCCGCGGTTGTTCCCCAGCGCCGGTTCCTTGCCCATCTTGAACGTGCCGCCGTAAGCGGTCTGATCGTAGAGGCTGAGCGCGTTGGCGGCCTTCAGGGTGTCGGGGATCAGGCTGTTGAAGCCGGCGAAGTTGACCACCTGTCCGTAAGACGACTTGTCGATCGCCACGAGAGCGGCCGGCACGGTCGGCTCGATATTGGTGCTGGTGCCGTTCGAGCGGCGGAATTCGGTGGTCTCGAAGTCGTACTTCTTGAACGAGACGCCGGCCGACAGCTTGAAGATGCCCAGATTGTCCCAAGAGCCGTCCAGCGACGCGACGTCGTAGGTGTTGACGGCCGACTGCGGACGGATGCGGATCTGGGTCAGCACCCAGGCGTTCGGGTCGGTCAGCTTGGCGTTGCCGTAGCCGATGACCGGGTTGCGGCCTTGCGTGTAGTCGTAAGAATAGCCCTGGATGTTGAACTGATCGAACTGGACCGTGGTCTGGATCGGGTTCTGGTGGTCCGACTTGGAGTGACCCAACAGACCTTCGACCACGATGTCGTCGGTGAAGTGGTGCTTACCCGACAGACCATATTGCGTGAACTTGGTGTCGAGCTTGTCGAAGCGGTCCTCGACGCGCAGATCGACATTGTTGAACACGCCCTTGGTCATGGTGTTGGTCGCGCTGTCGATCGTCGCCGAGACCACCTGGGTCTGGGCGATGCCGCACGAGTTGCTGACGTTGGCGGCCGTACAAGCGCCGCCGACGCTGAAGGACGGGGCCTCCAGATACTGTTCCTCGCGGGTGCCCTTGAAGTCGGCATAGAGGACGTCGAGGCTGATCTCGGTCTTGTCCGTCGGCGCATATTGCAGCGACAGGGTGCCGCCCAGGCGCTTCTGGTCGTCCTTGTAGATATCGAAGCGCGGGAAGCGCGGGTGGAAGGCGGCGTTGTTGGCGGCCTCGGCCGGGTTGAGCGTGGTCGGCAGGCCCGCGCCGTTCGGCAGGGCGTTGAAGCCCGGCGAGAAGGCGTTACCGGTCGCCCAGCGCACCGTCGAGGAGCCTTCGTCCACCAGCTTGCGCTGCGAATAGGCCACCGACAGCAGGGCGCCGAACTTGCCGTCGCCCCAGGTGTTGCTGATCATGAACGCGCCGCGCGGGTTCTTCGACTTGGCCAGGTCGTTGTAGCCCAGCTGCGCCGAGCCCACCATCGTGAAGCCCTTGTAGTCGAACGGACGGGCCGTGCGCAGATCGACGGTCGCGCCCAGCGAGCCTTCTTCGGTATCGGCCGTGGCGGTCTTGCGCACCGTGATGGCGTTGAAGAGGTCGGAGGCGAAGACGTTGAAGTCGAACGAGCGGCCGCGGTTGGTGCCGCCCGAGGCGTCGGCGCCGCCGGCGGTCGTCAGGGCTTCCATGCCGTTGATGCGGACGCGGGTGAACTGGGGACCCAGGCCACGCACCGAGATCTGACGGCCTTCGCCGCCGTCACGCGCCAGGGCCACGCCCGGGATGCGCTGGATGGATTCCGAGAGGTTGAGGTCGGGGAACTTGCCGATGTCCTCGGCCAGGATCGAGTCGACGGCGGCGGCTTCCGACCGCTTGACGTTCAGAGCCTTGTCCAGGCTGGAGCGGAAGCCGGTGACGACCACTTCGGTCACCGAGTTGTCTTCCGCCGGCGCGGCGGGCGCGGCTTGCTGGGCCGACGCGGCCCCCGCGAAAGCCAAACCCACGGCCGCAGCCGAGACGCTGGCCAGCCAAAGCTGGCGTTCCTTGGTACGCATAGTCCCTCCCCTGTCGGGCCTTCTTGTTGCCGACGTCCTTGGGCTGGCGCAGTGAGCGCGAGCTTGGCGTCTTGTCAGGAAGGTTAGGGTCGGGTCGACCGCGCCGGCCAATGCCGTGTTGGAACGCGGTTATGCTGGTTCGGCATCAACCCCTATGCGGCTTCCCGGCGCTCCAGAAGCGCATAGCGCGCCAGGATGCGGTCGAGGGTCGTGCGCTTGATCGGCTTGGCGTCGCGCAGCTTGTTCCAGGTGGTCTCGCTGATCGCGTAGCAGTCGAAGATCCGCTCGCGCGTCACGGCGGGCAGCCGGGTGCGCAGAGCCTGGAAGGTTTCGCGGGAGATGGTGACGGTTTCGGCCATGGGAACGCGGGCGCCCCGAAGGGCGCCCTCCTTGATGCTTACGGTTTGGCGACAACGGTGTTGTTGAGTTGGGTGATCTCGGCCCCGTCAGCCTTGATGCGGACGCGGTAGCCGGCCTTCCACTCACCCTTCAGCGCGACCTTGGCTGTCTTGGGCTTCAGGTCCAGCGGCGCGGCCAGGCCCGGGACCGTGGCGCGAGCCAGTTCCTTGCCCTGCCCGTCCTCCAGGATCACGACGCTGGCCGGCGCGGGCTTGGCGCCCAGGCTGTGGACCGTGACGTCGATGCCGCTCTTCTTGGCCTTCACGTCATCGACGCCGATACCGAGATCGAAGCGCGTGGCGGGCGCCTCGCCTGGGGTCTTCAAGGTGAATTCCCAGGTCGTGGTCTTGCCGGGGGCAAAGGTCACGTCGAGACCGGCGGTGCGCTCGAAGGCGACCTCGGCGGCCGGATCGGCGGCGCCGTCCACCGCGCGGACCACGCTCCACTGGCCGGCCGAAACGTCCCAGCCGGTCATCACCGCATGCATCGGCTTGTCGGTCAGGTTGAAGGCCGTGACCTTGAAGCTCTTCTCGCCGGTGCCGGTGACCAGGATGCCGACATCCTCGGCCGCGGTCGGCGTGTCGAAGCGCCAGCTGACCAGGTGGCCGGGGACCAGCTGGTTGCGACGCAGGGCCATGCCGCCCAGGCGGGTGCGCTGCAGGGTGTCGCTGAAGAGCTCCACGCGGTCCGACCACCAGTGGGCGTCGGTCATCATCCACATGCGCTGCTCGGCCGTGACGACCTCGTCGTGGAAGACCTTCTCCAGGTACTTGGTGTCGCCGCTGGTCTTCCAGGCCTGGTAAAGCGTGTAGGCGTCGTCCGCGCCGGCGTCTGCGTCGGCCTTCAGCTTGGCGCCCCACGTATCGCGCATGCCCAGCTTGTCGATGACGTCGGCGTTGAGCTCGTCGAGATCGGCCAGCTTGCCCTTGACCATCTCGCCCTTCAGCGGCCGCAGGTACTTGTCGTCGCCGGTCCAGCGCCAGGCGGCCCAGAACAGCTGGGCGGTCGAGACATTGCCCCGCGCGCCGGCCACCAGTTCGCCGCGGCTCTCACCGGTCGCAGAATGGATGTCCTCCGGATAGACCCACGAGCCGTCGGGCCGCTGCTTGCCGTGGGCCATGTGGCCATCGGCCAGATCGACGACCAGCTTCTTGATGGTCGGGTCGCCGTTGAAGTCGGACAGCACGACGCCCGGATGCAGGATCAGGTACGAGTACGGATGCGACCAGCCCCACGGGCCGTCTCGCGACACGTCGGTGGCCGAGAAGAACCGACTGATCACGTGGACGTGGCCGTCCTCGGCCTTCTGCATGACGGTCGGATAGGCCCGCGCCGTCTCCATCAGCCGCTCGACGACCTTGGGGTCGCCGTAGCCGGTGTACATGGCCTCGGACTTGGCGTTGATCGCCTCTTCGTACGAGTGCAGCTCGTCGGTCTTGATCTTGCCAAGACCATTCGGAAGCATGTCGTTCTTGTAGGCCGCGTCCACGAGGGCGTTCAGCGAGGCGGTGACCTTGTCGGGGATGTCGCCCATCAGGGCCAGAGGCGGCCACTGCTGGGTCAGGTCGTCATCGTCCGAGATGCCGCCGCCGAAGTCGCCGTAAGCGACCTGGCGGTTGTCGATCCACCACTCGATAAATTTGCGGACCCGCTTGAGGTCTTCCGTCTGCAGGAAGGCCCAGGCCGGGACGCCGGCCGGGGTCGCCGGGACGGTGACCGGCACGCCGGGCTGTTCAGGGTTCAGCTCGGCCCACATCTCGCGACCGTGCTGGTTCTTCGGATCGATCCGCAGCAGGTCCGACAGCTCCAGGTCCAGGCGCGCATAGCGGGCCAAGCGCTTGGAGACGTCGTGCTCTTCCACCAGGAAGGCCAGGTTGTCGCGCGCCTCGCCCAGACGATCGGCGACGTGCTCGGCCTTGGCGTCCTCGGCGGGCTTGAACTTCAGGCGGACGTTCATGCCGTCCAGCTGGCGGGCGTCGAAGTCCGCGCCGGCCCCGGCGATGGTGATCAGCAGGCTCTTGCCCGGCATGATCATCCGGTCACGGGTGTCGAGGAACACGGTCCGCGCCTCGCCCGGCTTGACCGAGACATTGACGTCCAGCAGATCGCGGCCCGGCCACAGCGGGTCCTTGACCTTGATGTTCAGCGGGAAGAGGCCGTTCGCCAGCGGCGCGACCTTCAAAGCAGGAATGTCGATCGCCACGCCGTCCAGGCCGGCGTCCATACCCTGCCAGCCGTACTGGAACTTGCCGACCGGACCGGCGGCGCGGGTCTGGCGGAAGTCGGCCGGGATCAGGATGTGGGCGATCGGCAGGCTCGCGCCGGCTTCAGCCTTGCGAGGCGAAGTCGGGGCCTTGGCCGGCAGGGCCGCGACCATGGTCCGCTCGCCGGCGGCGAAGCGGTCCTTCACGAAGGCGGTAAGCTCGTCCAGCGACGGATAGACTCCGACATCGGCGTCCAGCTTGACCTTGTAGCTCAAGGTCGTCTCGTCGGGCTCCGCGCCGCCGGCCACGTAGTAGGCGCCCAGTTCTTGGATCGGGGTCTCCTGGACCACGTTCTCGAACTTCAGCTGGCCGCCCGTGCGGGCGGTGAACTGGTTCAGCGTGCGCAGCTCGCCCTGCGGGCGCTTGATCAGCAGCTTGTCCGGTCCGGTCAGCGTGCCATAGGCCGCGCCCTGAAACTCCAGACGGTTCCATTGCTCGTTGGGCAGGGTGAAGGTGATGCCCTTGCCGCCCTCGGTGTAGACGTTCCAGTCGGGCAGCTCGAAATAGTCGTGGCGGCCCGGCAGCTTGGAGCGGTTGTAGACGCCCGGCCAGGTGGTCTCGGCGATGCCGTCCGAGCCCAGGCTCATGCGCTCCTTCAGATCGAACTGCTCGGTGAACTGGACCTTGCGGATGCGGGTCGCCGCGTCGGCCAGGTACGGCGGCGGATCAGCCGGCCGGTTCCAGCCGTAGCGATAGGCCCAGGCCTTCATGTCCGGCGCGGGCGCGGCGCTGCTCGGCTCCTTGCCGGCGGCCAAGTCCGCGACGTCGCCGTCGCTGAGGGCGTGGTCGTAGATGCGGATGTCGTCGACATCGCCGCCGCGGATGAACTGGTAGGCGCTCTGCACCTGGTGGGGCGAGACCACGCGGCTGTGCGGGCCGAACTGGTCGAGGCCGGCGTCCAGCGCGGCGGTCTGGGCCTTGGCGGCGACCGGCTTGCCGTCGATATAGAGCGTAATGCCCTTGGCCTCGTCCCAGGTGAAGGTGACCAGCACCCACTGGTCGGGCTTGGGCGCGGCCTGGGTGGTCGAGACCCGC
The DNA here is from genome assembly GCF_059424195.1 of Caulobacter sp. GW456-12-1-14-TSB4. Classification (NCBI taxonomy): domain Bacteria; kingdom Pseudomonadati; phylum Pseudomonadota; class Alphaproteobacteria; order Caulobacterales; family Caulobacteraceae; genus Caulobacter; species Caulobacter sp. GW456-12-1-14-TSB4. The sequence goes on along the minus strand of NZ_JBWKZF010000015.1, from coordinate 42,539 downwards.
ACGCGCGAGAGGTTGTTGTCGGTGACGAAGGCGTCGAAGCCCTTGCCGTTCCAGTCGATGCGCAACCAGGCCATGTCCCAGCTGGTGTGGTCGGCATAGCCGACGCGGAACAGCGGGAACGGCGTGGTTCCGATCGGGTCACGGCCGCGCCAATAGAAGCTGAGCGTGCCGCGCTGGGCGTAGATGTTGCCCGGGGCCATCCAGCTCAGGACCTGCTCGCTGGAGGCCTCGATATAGGCGCCGTGCACGGGGTCGGTCTTGAGCTTGACCTTGTCGGCGAAGTTCGGCGTCGCCTCCCCGGCCGCCACGTCCGCCTTCAGGCCCTTGTCGCCCGTGAGGTGGAACAGAAGGCCGTCGGCCCTGCCGATGGTCGGCAGGGCCAGAGCGGCGGTGGCCAGGAGAGCGGCCCGCAGGGCCTTGTTCGATCGACGCACCAACTTGGCGCTCCTCTTCGGGGTAAGCTCGAACTGAGAAAGGGTCATGCGCTTGTCGCGCCTTTGGCAAGGGTCGCGCGGGCCTGGTCCATGTCCAGGGCCCCGTCCCACTTGGCGATCGCCACGGTGGCGACGCTGTTGCCGATCAAATTGGTCACCGCCCGCGCCTCGTTGAGGAACCGGTCGACGCCCAGCAGCAGGACGAGGCCGCTGACCGGGATGGCGTGCAGGGTCGACAGCGTCGCGGCCAGGGTGATGAAGCCCGCGCCCGCCACACCCGCCGAGCCCTTCGAGGTCAACAGCAGCACGCCCAGGATCACCACCTGGTCGAAGATCGACAGGTGGGTGTTGGTCGCCTGCGCCACGAACACCGTGGCCAGGGTCAGGTAGATGCAGGTGCCGTCCGCGTTGAAGGTATAGCCGGCGGGCAGGACCAGGCCGACGACCGGCTTGGCGCAGCCCATCGCCTCCAGCTTCTGCATCAGCTTGGGCAGCACCGCCTCGGTCGAGCAGGTGCCCAGGACCACGAAGATCTCCTCGCGGATGAAGCCCATGAATTTCCAGAACGACAGGCCCGTCGAGCGCATGACCAGCCCCAGCACGATCACGACGAAGGCCGCCGAGGTGATGTAGAGCGCCAGCAGCAGGCGGCCCAGCGACCACAGGGTGTCGAGACCGTACTTGCCGATGGTGAAGGCGATCCCCGCCCCCGCGCCCAGCGGCGCCAGGCGCATGACGATGGCCACGATCTTGAACAGGGCTTCCAGGAACAGGTCGATGAAGTCGACCAGCGGCTTGGCCCGCTCGCCCATCTGGCTGGCGGCCACGCCGGTCAGCACCGACAGCAAGATGACTTGCAGCATCGCGCCCTTGGCGAAGGCGTCGACGAAGGTGGTGGGGATGATGTCCAGCAGGAAATGGATGATCCCCTGCTCCTTGGCCGCCTCGGTGAAGGTGGCCAGTTGCTTGCCGTCCAGGGCGCCGGCGTCGATGTTCATGCCGACGCCTGGCTTGACCAGGTTGACGACGACCAGACCGATCACCAGGGCGATGGTCGACAGCACCTCGAAATAGATCAGGGCCTTGGCGCCGATCCGGCCGACCTCCTTCAGGTCGCCCATGCGAGCCATGCCCACCACCACGGTCCCGAAGATGATCGGGGCCAGCAGCATCTTGATCAGCTTGATGAAGCCGTCGGCCAGCGGCTTCAGCGCCGTCCCGACCTGGGGGAAGAAATAGCCGACCAGGGCCCCGATCAGGATACCGATCAGGACCTGGATGTAGATCTGCGAAAGCAGGCGCTTGGCGTTCAAGGTCTTCAAGTCCCCCCGGGGACGCCCGGCTGTCTTCGCCGGGTCGTCCCGTGTTTTCTTTATCAAGCCGCGCGGTGCGCCACATCCTCGGTCAAGGTGCGCATCAGGGCGTAAAGCTCCGACTTGGCCTCGAAGCCGACGCCCGGGACGTCCGGCAGGCCGACATAGCTGTTCTCGACCCGAATGCCGTCGGCGAAGCCGCCGAACGGCTTGAAGACGTCGGGGTAGGACTCGTTGCCGCCCAGGTGCAGGCCGGCGGCGATGTTCAGCGACATCTGGTGGCCGCCGTGCGGCACGATCCGACGCGACGACCAGCCGTTTTCGTCCAGAACACTCAGGGTGCGCAGGTACTCGACCAAGCCGTAGGACAGGGCGCAGTCGAACTGCAGGTAGTCGCGGTCCGGACGCATGCCGCCGTGACGCAGCAGGTTGCGGGCGTCCTGGTGCGAGAACAGGTTCTCGCCGGTCGCCATCGGCAGCTCGTAGTGCTTGGAAAGCTCGGCCTGCAGGGCGTAGTCCAGCGGGTCGCCGACCTCTTCGTACCAGAACAGATTGTAGGGCTTCAGGGCCTCGGCATAGGCCAGGCCCGTCTCCAGGTCGAAGCGGCCGTTGGCGTCCACCGCCAGGTTCTGGCCGTCGCCGACGATCTCCAGCACCGACTCGATGCGGCGCAGATCGACGTCCAGCGAGGCGCCGCCGATCTTCATCTTCACGACCTTGTAGCCACGGTCGCGATAGCTGCGCATCTCGGCCTGCAGTTGGGCGTCGTCCTTGCCCGGATAATAATAGCCGCCGGCGGCGTAGACCCAGACCTTGTCGTCGGCCTGGCCGCCGCGATAGCGCTCGGCCAGCAGCTGGTACAGCGGCTTCTCGGCGATCTTGGCGACGGCGTCCCAGACGGCCATGTCGATCGTCCCGACCGCCACCGAGCGTTCGCCGTGACCGCCCGGCTTCTCGTTGGTCATCAGGGTGTTCCAGATGGCGAACGGGTCGAGGTTGTCGTTCTTCTCGTCGATCAGGCTGTCGGGCTTGGCCTCGGCCAGGCGCGGCAAGAAGCGCTCGCGCATCAAGGCGCCTTGCCCATAGCGGCCGTTGGAATTGAAGCCGTAGCCAATGACCGGCTTGCCGTCGCGGATCACATCGGTGATGACGGCGACGACCGAACAGGTCATCTTCGAAAAATCGATATAGGCGTTGGCGATCGGCGAGGCGATTGAGACCGTCTTCTCGCGGATGTCTAGAATGCGCACGGGGTTCTCCACTTGTCGGACAAACCCTAGGCCGACACCCTTTCGACGGGCCAATGCCATTCTCGACGGTCGCTATGCGTAACAGGCATCATCCATGGAATTGATCTGGCTCGAAGACTTCGTGGCGCTGGCCGAGACGGGCAACTTTTCGCGCGCGGCGGAGAACCGCAACGTCACCCAGCCCGCCTTCAGCCGCCGCATCCGGGCGCTGGAGGACTGGATCGGCGCGCCCCTGTTCGACCGCACCGCCAACGGCGTGGCCCTGACCGCCGCCGGCCAGCAGTTCCGCACCGGGGCCGACGAGCTGATCCGCCGGATCATCCAGCTGCGCCGCGAAGCGCGCGAGGCTGGCGGCAAGGAGGCCGCGACCCTGCGTTTCGCCGCCACCCACGCGCTGTCCTACACCTTCTTCCCGCAGTGGATGCGTTTGCTGGAATCGCGCGCGCCGCTGGGGCCCGTGCGCCTGATCTCCGACAGCATGCAGGCCTGCGAGGAGCTGATGCTGCACGGCCAGGCCCAGTTTCTGCTGTGCCATCACCATGCCGCCGCGCCGGGGCGCTTCGGCGCGCAGTTCCGTTCGGTGGTGGTGGGCCGCGACGCGCTCGTCCCGTTCTGCGCCCCCGATGAGACGGGCAAGCCGCGCTGGACGCTATCGGAAGACGACGCCGACATCCCGTACCTGGGCTACAGCGCCGAGTCGGGTCTGGGCCGGATTCTGGAATCACAACGGTTCATCGACCGCGCGTCGGGACTGCGTGAGGTGTTCTCGGCTCGCCTGGCCGCCAGCCTGATGCCGATGGCTCGCGACGGACGCGGCGTGGCGTGGCTGCCGGCGACCTTGGCCGAACTCGAGGTTTCCGAAGGCCGGCTCGTCCGCGCCGGCGGCGTCGAATGGGACGTCGCCGTCGATATCCGCGTCTTCCGCCCCGCCGCCCGTCAGAGCCTGGCGGCCGAGGGCTTCTGGTCGGAGCTGGGGGTGTTCAAGGGGGCGGACGGCGCGCCGCCCGAGGACGACGCGCTGGCCGCGAACGGCTAGAAGCCTATTTCGCGGCCTTGATCGCTCCCCCCGCTTCCTTGCGGAACGGCGTCTTGTCCGCCGAAGCGATGGTCACGCCCTGCGTCGCGACTTCGGCGTTACGGACCAGCAGGCCCTTCTTGGCCGTGATCTTGATGTTCTTCAGCGTGATGCCGATCGGCTTCTCGGGCAGGCCCACGACGATGCCGGCCAGGTCGGCGCCCGTGGCGGTGACCCCGTCGACGACGATGCCCGACATGTCCGGCGTCTTGTCACGGACGAACGGCTGGGCCGGATCGGTCGGGCCCGGCCAGATCTGGTTGCCCAGGATGAAGCCGCCCGGCTGCAGCTGCTTCTCGGCCGAGGCGATGTCGAGCGGCCGGTACTCGTAGTAGCTGGTGAAGACCAGCGGGGTCTCGACGTCCTTCATGGTGTTGTTCTTGAACACCACGTCCTTGATCGTTCCGCCCTTGCCGCGCATCGACTTGATCCGCAGGCCGTACATCGAGCCCTCGAAGGTGTTGTTCTCGACCCGTACGCGCTGGACGCCGCCGCTGGCGCCGCTGCCGATGCAGATGCCCCGGCCTTCCAGGATGGTGTTGTTGGCGATCAGGATGTCCGACGACACCGCGTCCGGATAGCGGGCGTCGGGACCGTTCGACTTGATGGCCACGATGTCGTCGCCGACGCTGATGACGTTGTTGGTGATGGCGATGTGGCGGCTGTTCATCGGGTCGATCGCATCGGTGTTCGGCGCGTGGGCCGGCGCGGTGATGCGGACCTTGTTGATCGTGATGTAGTCGCTGTTGTTGATCACCAGGTGGAACGACGGCGAGTTCTCGAAGCGCAGGCCCTCGAACAGGACGTTCTTGCTCTTGTTGATCCACACCAGGCGCGGACGGTCGTCCTTCTGCTGCTGGCGAGCCTGGCCATTGGTGGCGAAGTCGGGGATCGAGCGCCACACGGCGCGGATCCGCTCCCACCAGACCTGGCCCTGGCCATCGACCAGACCCTCGCCGACGATGGCGACGTTCTCGGCCCCATCGACATTGATCACGCCCACGCGCTCGCCCTGCGGGAACAGCGCCGCGTCCGTGCCGGCCAGCACCTCGGCGCCCTTCTGGATCTCCAGGCGGATGTTGGACTTCAGCCAGATCGGGCCGATCAGATATTCGCCGCGCGTCACCCGCACGGTGCCGCCGCCAGCCTGGGCGCAGGCGTCGATGGCTTTCTGGAAGGCCTCGGTATCGAACCAGATCCGCGTGCCGCCGGCGCCGTACTCACGGACGTCGCACACCTTGGCGGGAAACGTATTGGTCGACTGGGCGTAGGCGGCGTTACCCGCCAGCAACAGACCGCCCGCCAACGCGGTCGCCGTGATCAGTCCGTTTCGCATACTCGCCTCCCAGAATTTTGCCGGAGACTAGGAGACGCGCCCCCCGTTCGCCCATGCCGAAATCGAAGCTCGTCATGCCGACCAGGCATTGCCTGTCATGCTTTGTCACAATCGCGATGCAGAGCCGCAAGGCGGCCTCGCCACTCTCGAACGTGTTGAAAGGCCGCTCCCGACGGAGCGGCCCCTGTTCGGGAGAACAAGGATGAGCAAGACACACACACGCCTGTTGGCCCTGGCCGCCATCGCTGGATTCGCCGTCGCCGGCGTCGCGAGCGCCGAAACCGTCCGCCTGCCCGCCAAGCAAACCGCCCTGTCGGCCGACCACTTCCACGCCCAGACCCAGGTCATCGACGACCCGCTGGACATCGAGACCGTGGTCAGCACCGAGCGCGGCTTCCAGACCGGCAAGGGCATGTTCAAGTCGCCGCGCAACGACAACCATCTGCGGGCGGTCATCGACAAGCGCACGGGCGCCACGCGCTTCGAAGTCCGCCAGACCCTGATCTATCCGGGCTCGATCCGCGGCTTCACCGAGGTCTCTTACCAGACGGGCCAATGGCCGGTCGAAGCCCCGCTGACCAAGATCCGCGACAACGCCAGCCACTGCTTCCTGTTCGAGGCGCCGGAAGTGTGTCGCGAGGAGGTCTCGTTCGGCATCGCCGAGAGCGAGCTGCGCCGGGCCGCCGCCACGCCGGGCGCCTGGGGTTTCAAGTTCACCTCGGGCAAGGGCTACGAGCACCGCACCGCCATCACCCACGCCGAGATCGAAGGCCTGCTGAAGGCCGTCGACACCTACCGCCACACCCTGCCCGCCAGCCAGGCGCAGGCCGACACCACGGCGGGCGGCTAACCCCCCGCCTTCCCCATTCCCCGGAGCCTGTTTCCCTATGAAAACCCTCGCATCCCTCGGCCTCGTCGCCGCCTGCCTGTTGGCGACCCCGGCCATGGCCGGTCCCGCCGGCACCGGCCTGACCTTCACCGAGGAGGTCATGAAGAAGAACCTCCAGAAGCGCGCCGCCGCCGAGATCCAGGCGACCGCGGACTGCGCTCCCCGGCAATCCGCCGACAAGGCCGGCGCCGAGTCCAAAGAAGCCAACGCCGACACCTGCCGCGCCAGCTAGCGCGGCGTCCCGGACGGTCGCCGGAGCTTCATCATCTCCGACGACCCGCCCTCGCGTGCTCCCCTACCTGCACAATGCGCGCGAGGGCCCCATTTCGCGGGATACGAGAGTATCCCCGCATTTCGGGTTGGAGCCGGCGAGAAATCGTCGGCTCCAGTCTTGTGACCGGCGCTATGTCGCCTAAGTAGCCTGAGCATATGGATTCTTCTGGCCCCGGAACGATCGCGCTGCCGCGCGACTTGGCGACCGCGCCGATCGCCCCCACGGTTCTTGTCGTCGAGGACGATCCGTCCCTGCGCACCCTGTTGATGCGCCTGCTGCGCGAGGAGGGCTTCCAGCCCCTCAGCGCCGGCCATGGCGCCGAGATGGCACGGGTGCTGGAAACCAACGCCGTCGACCTGATCCTGCTGGACGTCATGCTCCCAGGCAGCAACGGCTTTGATCTGTGCCGCATGGTGCGCCGCGAGAGCGACGTGCCGATCGTCATGCTCAGCGCACGGCAGGACGAGACCGACCGCCTGATCGGGCTGGAACTGGGCGCGGACGACTATATCGGCAAGCCCTTCAGCAAGAAGGAGCTGATCGCTCGCATCCGCGCCATCCTGCGCCGCACGCAGGCCGGTTCGCAGTCGAGCCAGCCGCGCGGCCACCAGCGGATGACCTTCTCCGGCTGGAGCCTGGATCCGGGCCGCCGGGAGCTGCTGTCGCCGGACGGCGCCTTCGTCGATCTGTCGGGCGCGGAGTTCGACCTGCTGCTGGCCTTCGTCAGTTCGCCCCAGCGGGTGATCGGCCGTGAGCGCCTGCTGGAAATGTCGCGCGCCCGCTTCTCGGACGCCTCCGACCGCAGCATCGACGTGCTGGTCAGCCGCCTGCGCCGCAAGCTGGCCGTGGTCGGCCAGGCCGAGCCGCTGCTGCGCACCGTGCGCGGCGTCGGCTACATCTTCACCGCGGCCGTCGAACGCCGATGAAGCCCTTGCGGCTGTGGCCTCAGCGTCTGGTGGGCCAGGTCACCCTGGTCCTGATGCTGGCCGTGGCCCTGGAGTTCATCGGCAGCTCGATCCTGTTCGAGCACAGCCGCCTCTATCCCGATCTCGAGAACCAGACCAAGCGCGTGGCCGAACAATTGGTCACCGCCGAAGCGCTCCTGGAAGACGCGCCCCAAGGCGAGCGCGCGGCACGGGCGATCGTGATCTCCAACCGGGCCACCCAGCTGAGCTGGTCGGTCCTGCCGCCCCTGGTCGATGGCGGCCGCAAATCCGAGAACGATTTCCGCGAGGAGTTCCTCGACGCCGAACCTGGCCTGCGGGGCCGCGAGCTGCGCCTGCGCGTCGGCATCGACCGCGCCGTGCCGCGCGACACCCATCTGAAGGTCGCCCTGCAGCTGCGCGACGGCAGCTGGATGACGTTGAACACCCGCATCCATGTCGCGCCCTGGGCCGTGCTGCTGAGCGGCGTCGGCTCGGCCTTCACCTTGGGCCTGGGCGTGATCATCGCCGCCACCCTGGTGCTGCGCAATCTCAGCCGCCCCCTGCGCGCCCTGGCCGAGGCCGCCGACAAGGTCGGGCAAGGCGCGCATGTCAGCATCGCCGAGAGCGGCGCCGGCGACCTCAAGCTGGTCGCCAAGGCCTTCAACGCCATGCAGGACCGTATCGCCGGCCTGCTGAACACCCGCACCGAGGCCCTGGCCGCCGTCGGCCACGACCTGCGCACGCCCTTAGCCCGCCTGCGCCTGCGCGCCGGCTTCGTGAAGGACACCGACGCGCGCGAGGCGCTGGAGGCCGATGTCGACGAGATGACGGCCATGCTCGACTCGCTGCTGGCCTATCTGGGCGGCCAGGAGGATCCCGAGCCGCAGCGGCGAACGGATTTGGCCGCCATCGCCATGACCCTGGTCGATAACGCCGCCGACGCCGAACGACCGGCGACCTATACGGGCCTTGAGCACCTGCCCGTCCTGGCCCGGCCTGTGTCGTTGAAACGGGCGATCAGCAACATTGTCGAGAACGCTCTGCACTACGGCGGCGACGCGACGCTCAGCCTGACGCGCGAAGGCGACACGGCGGTCCTGGCCGTCGAGGACAACGGCCCCGGCATCCCCGCCTCCGAGATGGCCCATGTGCTGCAGCCCTTCCATCGCCTGGACAGCGCTCGCACTCGCAATACGGCGGGCCTGGGCCTGGGCCTGACCATCGTTCAGCAGATCCTGCAGCGCGAGGGCGGCGTCCTGGTGCTGAAGAACCGCCAACAAGGCGGCCTGCGCGTCGAGCTCCGCCTGCCCGCGCTCTAAGCCGGGCCGAGACACCCCCAAGACATCCTTTGTCACAAAGCCGCTGCATCGCAGCAAAGACCCGACACGACCTTCATCAATGCATCCGGCGCTTCTCGCCGTGACGCTCGCCGCGACGCCCGCCCCCCTTTCGGGCGTCGCGGCGATCAGTTCATGGAGGTTCCCTTGGAACAGTTTCTCGAACGCGCCGCCCTTTTCCGCGGCCAAGTGTTCCCCGCCCAGAGCGCGCTCTACGAGCGCTTGGCCAGCCATGGCCAAAGCCCGTCGGCCCTGATGATCTCGTGCGCCGACAGCCGCGTCGTTCCTGAGCTGATCACCCAGGCCGCGCCGGGCGATCTGTTCGTCTGCCGCAACGCCGGCAACATCGTCCCGCCGTTCAGCCAAGCCAATGGCGGCGTCTCGTCGGCGGTCGAATACGCCGTCATGGCGCTGGGCGTGCGCGACATCGTCGTCTGCGGTCACTCCGACTGCGGCGCGATGAAAGCGTTCTCGAACCCGGCCGCCCTGGAAAAGATGCCCAACGTCGCCGCCTGGCTGCGTCACGCTCATGCCGCCCACAGCGTCGTCTGCAACGCCTATCACGGCCTGGACGAGCACGGCACGACCCGCGCCCTGTCGCTGGAGAACGTCGTCGTCCAGCTGAACCACCTGCGTACCCACCCGTCGGTGGCCTCGGCCATCGCCCAGGGCAAGCTGACCCTGCACGGCTGGTTCTTCGAGATCGAGACCGGCCAGATCCAGGCCTATAACGGCGATACCGGCCAGTTCGAGCAAGTCTACGAAGGCGCTCCCCTGCCCGTCGCCCAGCGTCCTTCGCGCCGCATGGTCGCCGCCGACCACCTGGGCATCGCCGCCGAATGACCGCTTCCGCAGCCTCCTCCCCGGCTGGCGCGAAGCCTGGCCTCTCGACGATCCTGTCGCGTGACTTCATCGCCTCGATCGTCGTCTTCCTGGTGGCGATGCCCCTCTGCATGGGCATCGCCGTCGCCTCTGGCGTCCCGGCCGAGCGCGGCCTGGTCACCGGCATCATCGGCGGCATCGTCGTCGGCGCCCTGGCCGGCTCGCCGCTGCAGGTCAGCGGTCCCGCCGCCGGCCTGGCCGTCATCGTCTTCGAGATCGTCGCCAAGCACGGCCTGTCCATGCTGGGCCCGATCCTGGTCGTCGCCGGCCTGATCCAGTTGATCGCCGGCGCCGCCAAGCTGGGCAACTGGTTCCGCGCCATCTCGCCGGCCGTCGTGCACGGCATGCTGGCCGGCATCGGCGTGCTGATCGTCGCGGGCCAGTTCCACGTCCTGTTCGGCGACTCGCCCAAGGCTCACGGCCTGCAGAACCTGGCCGCCATCCCCGGCGCCATCGCCGGCGTGCAGTTCGCGACCCTGACCCAGGTCGAGGCCGCCCTGGCCGTCGGCGTGGTGACGATCGGCTCGATCCTGCTGTGGGAGAAGTTCCGTCCCAAGGCGCTGAAGCTGGTCCCCGGCGCCCTGCTGGGCGTCGTCGCCGGCACCGTGCTGGCCACGGTCCTGGGTCTGGACGTCAAGAAGATCATCGTGCCGGAATCGATCGCCGCGGCCATCGCCATCCCCGGTGTCGCCGACTTCGCCCGCATGGCCGATCCGACGCTGCTGGTGACCGCCATCGCGGTGGCCTTCATCGCTTCGGCCGAGACCCTGCTGTCCGCCGCCGCCGTGGACCGCATGCACGACGGCGAGCGCACCAAGTACAACAAGGAGCTGGGCGCCCAGGGCGTCGGCAACCTGCTGTGCGGCCTGGTCGGCGCCCTGCCGATGACCGGCGTGATCGTGCGCAGCTCGGCCAACGTCCAGGCCGGCGCCATGACCCGGATGTCGGCGATCCTGCACGGCGTCTGGATCCTTGGCTTCGTCGCCCTGCTGCCCTGGCTGCTGCGCATGGTGCCCAGCGCCGCCCTCGCCGGCGTGCTGGTCGTCACGGGCTGGAAGCTGGTCAGCCTGCAGCATGTCCGCCACCTGTTCGCCCGCTATGGCCTGCTGCCGGCCCTGATCTGGGGCGCGACCTTCGTGATGGTCGTGGCCACGGACCTGCTGACCGGCGTGCTGGTCGGCATGGGCCTGACGCTGCTGGAGCTGATCCCCAACCTGACCAAGATGCGCCTCAAGGTGTTCCAGCGCGAGCTGGGTCCCGACGAGAGCGAGATCCGACTGGAAGGCGCGGCCACGTTCATCCAGCTGCCCAAGATCGCCAAGGTCCTGGACGGCGCGCCGAACAACGGCCGGGTGACGCTGGATACGCGCGGCCTCACCAGCCTGGACCACACGGTCGCCGAAGCCCTCAGCGACTGGCTGAAAGGCAAGGCCCGGGCCGGCGTCAAGGTCGAGCTGCCGCCGTCCTGCGCCTTCGGAGATCGCTTGAGAGCCGCGGGCGCGCACTGAGAGACCCACCCTCGCGTCCGTCAACTGGCCCAGGGGCGCGATCCGCCCCTGGGTCTCCTTCCATAGAAACGAACCAGAGAGAGGAGACCGCCATGAACAAGGCCCAGGAACGCGCCGCCGAGATCGCCGCCCAGGTGCTGTGCGCCTATCTCAGCCGCAACGCCGTCTCGCCGGACGACCTGCCGGCGCTCAGCGCCCGCACCTATGCGGCGCTGGAGGCGGTGTTCTCCGGCCCGGCCGCGGCGACCTTGCCGGTCGAACCGCCCACGCCCGACCAGATCGCCGCCAGCATCACGCATGACGCCATCGTCAGCTTCGAGAACGGCCGCCGCTATCGCTCGCTGCGCCGACACCTGAGCCAGCTGGGCCTGAGCGAAGAGCAGTACCGCGCCAAGTGGGGCCTGCCCGCCGACTATCCGCTGGTCGCCCAGAGCTTCTCGGACCTGCGCTCCAACGCCGCCCGCGCCCAGCGCTTCGGCGGCGTGGCGGTGGCGGCGGAGTAGCCTCGCCTCAGTCGTGCCCGCCCTTGGCGCCGGGCTTCTGGAAGAACGGCGGCACGCCTTTGCGGAAGCCGTCGAACTTCGTCTGCGCCTGCGCCAACCGCTGCTTCATCTCGGCGACAACTTCGGGGTGGCGCTCGGCGACGCTGTAGCTTTCCGACGGATCAGCCTCGATGTCGTAGAGCTCGTCGTAGCCACGCTTGGAGAAGTCCTGGATCCCGCCGCGCCAGTGGGCCTTGGCCACGTACTTCCAGCGCTGGGTGCGGATACCGACGATGTCCTCGTTGTTGAACAACAGGATGGCGTCGTGCGGCGAGGCGCCACCCTTCAGCAGAACGTCGCTGACGTCCTTGCCGTCCAGCTCCACGCCCACCGGCGGCGCATAGCCCGCCATGGCGCAGAAGGTCGGCAAGAAGTCGATCGCCGACAGGATGGCGCTGGTCTTCTTGCCCGCCGGCACATGGCCCGGACGCCAGGCCAGGAACGGCACGTGATAGCCGCCGTCATAGGCCGCCCCGCCCTTCCGATCCCGCAGGATGCCGCTTGAGCCCTCGAACCAAGGACCGTTGTCCGAGGTGAACAGCACCAGCGTGTCCTCCGCCAGGTTCAACGCCCGTAGCTTGGACAACACGCGACCGACGATGTCGTCGATCTCGCGCACGAAGTCGCCGTAGGGTCCTTGGATCGTCACCCCGTCATAGTTTTTCGACGGCACGGCCGGCAGATGCGGCGCGCTGAGCGCCAACTCCAGGAAGAATGGCCGGTCCTTGTTGTCCTCGATGAAACGCTCGGCGCGGGCGGCGAACAGCTGCTGCAGGTCGTGCAGGTCGACGTCCTTGCCCGGCTTTTCGCCGTCCGCCCCCTGGATGTCGAACACCTGCAGCGGCGCCATGTCGTGGCTGTAGGGGATGCCGTAGAACTGGTCGAAACCGTGCTTGGTCGGCGGCCACCAGGGCGCGGTGTGGCCCAGGTGCCATTTGCCGATCAGGGCCGTGGCGTAGTCGGCCTTCAGCGCGTGGCCGATGGTCTTCTCTTCCAGCGGCAGGCCGCGCTCGTCGCCGATCAGGATCACTTCCCAGGCCAGGCCCGTGCGGATCGGATAGCGTCCGGTCAGCAGCCCCGCCCGCGACGGCGTGCACATGTTGGCCGCCGCGTAATAGCTCTGGCCCGTCAGCCCCTCCTCCGCCATCCGATTGAGAGACGGCGTCGGGATCTTGCCGCCGAACGGCTGGACGTCGCCAAAGCCCAGGTCGTCGCACAGGATGACGACGAAGTTCGGCTTCCGAGGCGGCTTCGCGCCCGCGACCTTGGGCAGGGCCGAGACGGCCGCCGCGACTGCGCCGGCGTTGAGAAGGTTGCGTCTGTTCAGGGCCACGGCGGGTCTCCCGGATACGATCAAAAAGAGCGCCGCGACGTCGCGCTCGGGGGAGCGGATGCGACGTCGCGGCGCGTGTCAGCGCGGATTCCGTCAGTAACGGAAGCGCAGGCCCGCGCTGAACAGCCGGTCGTTCTTGACGTGCGAGAGCAGGCGCTCCTTCACGGTCTGGTAGGTGTAGCCATCGACGCCGTTCAGGTTGATGGCCTCGAAGGTCATCGTCAGGCGCTCGTTGATGTCGTAGCTGGCCGAGGCGTCCAGCTGGCCCACGGCCTTGGAGAAGATCGGCGAGCCGGCGACGGTGCCGGTCAGGAACTTCGAGCGCCAGTTGTAGGCCATGCGGGCCGAGAAGCCGTACTTCTCGTAGAAGGCCACCAGGTTGTAGCTGTTCTTCGACAGGCCCTCGAGCGGCAGGGTCTCGCCCGTGAACGGATCGGTGTTCGGGGTGGTGCTGTCGATGAAGGTGTAGTTGGCCTGGACGCCCAGGCCATCGAACGGCGACGGCAGCTCGGCGAAGGCGTGCTGCAGGCCCAGCTCGAAACCCTGCACCTCGCCGCTGTTGCCGTTGCGCGGGCGGCTCAGGCGGAAGTCGTCGTGACCCGGGAATTCCTTGTTCACGATGGTGATGTTGACGATCTCGTTGGCGATGAAGGCCGACACGTCCTTCTTGAACACCGCGATCGACAGCAGGTCCGACGGGCGGAAGTACCATTCCAGCGAGGCGTCGTACTGGGTGGCCCGGAACGGATCCAGGGTCGGGTTGCCCGAGCTGGCGGTCTGGAAGCCGTAGTTGATGCTGGTGGCGGCCTTCAGCTGGTCGGCGGCGGCGCGGGCGATGACTTTGGCGGCGGCCAGGCGCAGCACCAGGTCATCCGTCAGGTTCACCTTGAAGTTCGCGCTGGGCAGGACGTCCGTGTACTTGTTCGGATTGTCCTGCCAGGTCAGCGCGCCGGTCTTGTCCGGCAGGAAGGCGAACGAGTGGGAGTCCGTCTGGACCACCCGCACGCCGATATTGCCCGACCATGGCTTGCTGGCGATGTCGCCCGAGAGGTTGGCCTGAGCGTAGCCGGCCCAGGTCTTCTCCTCGACGTCGTAATAGGTGGTGATGTTCTTGGCGATCGGGACCGACAGGCCCCAGGCGCTCATCAGCTGGTCAAGGCCGGGACCGTTGACGAAGCTCGAGGCATAACCGGCCCAGCTGCGCGGCAGATTGCCGTCCAGGCCCGACAGGAAGTCGTTGCCGGTGGTCAGCGTGCCGGTGAAGGCCCCGTTCATCTGACCCTGCATGGTCGAGACCGGGGTGTTGGTGAACTTGTTCGACAGCGAGTCGTCGTTCTGCTGGGCCAGGGTGCGCTTGCCGTAGCGGGCGCCGACCTTCACCGACTCCAGGATGCCGGCGTCGAAGTCGTACTTGGCGTCGAAGCGGACGGCGTCCTCGTTGTTGGAGGTGTGACGCGACTGCGGCACCACCGTGTTGACCTTGTAGTTGTTGAGGTCGTTGAGATTGAAGCTGGGCAGGCTGACGCTCGGCAGGTCGGCGCCGCTGCCGAAGTCGTAAGCGATCGTCGTCGGGGCGTTGCCCACCAGGGTCGGATAAACCACCAGCGGCACGCGGTTGCGGCCCCGGGCGATGTTGGCCTTGCCGGTCACCTGCAGGCGGTCCGACAGGTCCCACTTCATGTCCAGCTGCGAGGTGTAGTTGGTCTGGTTGGTCGGCTCGACGAAGTTGTTGGTCAGCACGTTGCCGTTATTGACCGTGGCCGAGATCAGCGTGCCGTTCGCGTCGCGCTTGAAGGCCGTCGTGTTGGCGCGGGCCTTGTCGACGTCCAGGCGCAGCAGGCGGTAGTCGTTGCGGAATTTGAAGCGGTTGTAGCTGTTGGTCCAGGTGAACTGCAGGGTCGAGCTCGGGGCCCATTGCAGCGTGCCGACAGCGCCCAGACGCTTGCGATCCTGAGCCTGGCTGACGCTGCGCAGCTGGCGCGGACGCCAGACTTCGTCCGGGGTCAGCGGGCCGCTGGTCGCGGTCTGCGAGAGACCGTCACCGTTGATGTCGCCCAGACCGACGCGGTCCCAGGCCAGGACGTCGAACTCGTCCGAGCGCAGCTTGCGCTCCTCGTACGAGACGTTCAGCAGCGCGCCGACGCGACCGATCCTGGTGTCCCACTTGTTGGAGACCAGGCCCGACAGGCGCGGATACTTCTCATCCCGGAAGTCGGCATAGCCGCCCTGGACGCTGCCGGTTAGGGTGAAGCCATCCAGGTCCAGCGGCTTGCGGGTGACCAGGTTGATCGTCCCGCCAAGACCGCCTTCGATCATCTCGGCGCTGGGCGACTTGAAGACCTGCAGCTGGCCGAACAGTTCCGACGGGATGCTCTCGAACGACACGGCGCGGCCGGTGCCGTTGCCGGTCAGGGTCGAGCCGTCCAGCTCGAAGCGGATCTGGGTCAGGCCGCGAATGGCCACGCCCGAGCCTTCGCCGTTCGAACGGCTGATCTGCACGCCGGTGATGCGCTGCAGGGACTCGGCGATGTTCTGGTCGGGCAGCTTGCCGATGTCCTCGGCCGAGATCGCATCGACGATCTGGGCGGCGTCGCGCTTGACGGCGACGGCGTTGGCCAGCGACTTGCGGATACCGCGGACCACGATCTCCTCGACGGAGGTGTCCTGAGCGGCGGTGGGCGCGGCCTCCTGGGCCAGGGCAGGGCCAGCGGTCAGCAGGACCGTGGCCGAGGCCAGCAGCAGCTTGCGGATGTTCGAGCGCCGGGTCGTGCTGGCGTTCTGAATAGTCATGAGTAGTTCTCCCCGATCGTCTTGTTCTGGTCACCGCCTCTTTGGCGGCGTTACGCTTGGGCACAGGCAGTCGCGCGACGAACTCACCTATTGGCGATCGCCCGAACGAACTGATTTCTGAATGGGATTGGAGCGCGAGCGCCGACCGGTCAGCCGGTCGCCGTCTATGCCGTCATGGCCTCCGCCGCGTCTTCTCCCCGCACGTCTTTGGTCTGTTGCAGGTCAGAAAACATGACATCGATGTCAGGTCAATCGAAAAAGCTGACAACGATGTCAGCCACTGAGACAGTTCATGACTGAGCGGCCTGGAAACGCTTGTAGCTTAAGGGTTTGCGCGCGGCGCGACGCTGTCGCGCTCGACCAGGCCATGGGCCAGGCAGTGGTCGTTCACAGCTCCCTCCCCGTCCGGCGGCGACAGCAGCAGATCGACGGCCACGGCTCCCATCTCGGCGACAGGCTGTCGAATCGTGGTCAGGCCCGGCGAATAGATCTGGGCCGCCGGGGCGTCATCGAAGCCCACTACCGACAGGTCGCCCGGCACAGCGATCCCCAGCTTGGCCGCCGCCACGATGGCCCCGAAGGCCATGGCGTCGTTGGCCGCGAAGATGGCGGTCGGGCGCTTGTCCCGGTCCAGGAGGGTCCGGGCGGCGTCCTGGCCGGAGGGGAACTGGAAACCGCCATCGACGATCCACTCGGCGCGCGGCGTCAGCCCCCGCTCGGTCAGGGCGGCCTGGAAGCCCTCGAAACGCAGGCGCGCCGAGCTGTGGGTCGCCTGCCCCCGGATGAAGCCGATGTCGGTGTGCCCTCGGTCCAGCAGGTAGGTCGTCATCTCGTGGGCGGCCGCCCGCTCGTCGATATGGACGAATGGCGAGCGGTCCGGATCGTGGTCCGGCGAGATGCGCACATAAGGAACGTCCAGCTCCTCCAGCACCTTCAGCACCTCGCCATTGTCGCTGAGCGGCGGGGTCAGCAGCACACCGTCCAGGCGCAGGGCCGTCACGCTGGCGACCAACTCGGTCTTCCAGCTGGCCGACTTGATGTCGATCGGCTCGACCACCAGGTGGCAACCGCGCAGCCGCGAGCGCTGCAGGGCTCCCAGCTGGACGTCGCCGGCATAGTGCGAACCCGGATTGTCCAGGACGAGCCCAAGCAGGTACGAGCGCGAGCCCGACAGGCTGCGGGCGGCGGCGTTGGGGCGGTAGTTCAGGGCCTTGATCGCGGCCAGGACCTTCTCGCGGACCTCCTCGCGAACCCAGCGCTCGCCGTTGTGCACGCGCGACACCGTCTTGGGCGAGACGCCGGCATACTCCGCCACGTCCTTGATGCTGGGCCCCTTGGTCCGTTCGCTCACGCGCCTACTCTCAACCCTTGGGCCCCACGAGCCCGATTCCGAAGCCGACCCTAGCGATCCTCGCCGCGCCCGCAATGTCTGGAGGCCTTGTCGTCCGGATATTGACATCGATGTCAGCATTTCGAATATCCCCGCATGCAGACCGCCTCGCCGATCGACAGCCGTCCGGGCATGCGCCTCGTGCGGGGCGGAGCGTTCGCCATGGGCTCCGAAGGCTTCTACGCCGATGAAGGCCCTGTCCGCCGCGTCACAGTCGGCGACTTCTGGATGGACGAGACGCCGGTCACCAACCGCCAGTTCGCCGCCTTCGTCGCGGCCACGGGCCACGTCACCCAGGCCGAAATCGCGCCCGATCCGCGCGACTATCCGGGGATGCATCCAGACGACGCCGTGGCTGGCTCGATCGTCTTCGTCCCGCCGACCCTAGCCGTCGACACCAGCGGCCCGCCGGTCTGGTGGGCGTTCCTGCACGGCGCGGACTGGCGCCGACCGCTCGGCCCCGACAGCGACCTTGCCAGCCTGGAGGACCATCCGGTCGTGCACGTCGGCGTCGAGGACGCGCAGGCCTACGCCGCCTGGGCCGGCAAGGCCCTGCCGACCGAGGCCGAATGGGAATACGCCGCGCGCGGCGGCCTGGAGGGCGCGACCTACGCCTGGGGCGAGGAGCTCGAACCCGACGGCCGCCCGATGGCCAAGATCTGGGCCGGCGACTTCCCGCATCGTAACCTCGCGCCACCGGGCCTGGAGCGCACGGCGCCGGTCGGGTCCTATCCCGCCAACGGCTACGGCCTCCACGACATGATCGGCAATGTCTGGGAGTGGACGGCCGACTGGTACGCCGCCACGCCGCCGGCCGCGGGCTGTTGCGGAACGCCGGCCAAGGTCGCGCTCGAAGACAGCCTCGACGCCGCCTCCCCCACGCCATGGACGCCGCGCCGGGTCATCAAGGGCGGCTCGCACCTCTGCGCGCCCAGCTACTGTCAGCGCTACCGCCCCGCCGCCCGCTTCGCCCAGCCGATCGACACCACCACCTCGCACCTGGGCTTCCGCTGCATCGTGCGCCTTTGACGATGGACGAGCCGGCGAGGCAGGCTCTGTCGACGCGTCGCCTGGCCCTGTTCAGCGCCCTGCCCGCCCCGCTGTCGGCGGCCGGCATGACCCTGACCCTCTATGTCCCCGCACTTTACGCCCAGGCGCTAGGGCTGAGCCTCACCACGCTGGGCGGCCTGCTGCTGCTCAGTCGCTTGTGGGACGCCGTGGCCGAGGTGGCGATCGGCGCGCTGTTCGACCGCTGGGGACGCTGCAAGCCTTGGATCGCCGCCGGCGTGGTGGTCTTCGCCGTCTCGTGCCTGTTCGTCTTCTTACCGAGGGGCCCCGATATCGTCGTCCTGGCCCTGGCGCTGTGCGGACTTCACACCGGCTGGGCGATGATCAACACACCTCACGGAGCCTGGAGCGCGGTCCTCGGCCGCGATCCGCATCAGCGCACGCGGATTCAGAGCGCCATCCAGGTGATGATCGTGGTCGGCCTGCTGGCGGTCCTCATCCCGTCCGTGGCTCTGGACCAGCAGACCGGCGATTCCGCGCGAGCAAGATTGAGCCTGATCGGCGCGCTGGTGATCGGTGGCGTCCTGGTGGCCGCCGCGCCGTTGCTGCTGACCTTCTCCGAACCCGAACGCGCCGGCGGACGCCGCGACGGCCTGCCCGGCCAAGCCCTGTTGGCCAGCCTGCGCGACAACGCCTTGAGGCCCGTGCTGCTGGCGCTGTTCCTGATGAGCCTGGCCCAGACGATCCGGGGCTCGCTGTTCTACTTCTTCGTCGCGCGGTTCATGGGCCTGCCGGAGTGGACGGGCCTGTTGTTCCTGATCCAGCTGTGCTTCGCCCTGCTCGCGCCCGCGATCTGGCAGCGGGCCGCCCACCACATGGGCCAGCGCCACGCGGTCGTGGTCGCCGAGCTGGCTCAAGCCACGGTCAACCTGAGCCTGCTGCTGGTGCGTCCCGGCGACCTGCCGTTACTGGTGACCCTGACCATCCTGCAGGGCTTGGCCCAATCCAGCGGCAATGTCCTGCTGCGCGCCCTGATCGGCGACCTGGCCCGCGATCACCAGCAGGCGACCGGCGTGGATCGCCTGGGCGCCTTCTTCGCCGCCTTCAGCGTCTCGGCCAAGGTCGCCACGGCCTTTGCCATGGGCGCCACCCTGCCCCTGCTGGCCCTGGCCGGCTTCGATCCCAAGGCGAACGGGGCGCAGGGTCACGAGGCGCTGCGGCTGGCTTTCACCCTAGGTCCAGCGCTGTTCCACGTCCTGGCCGCGGCCGCTGCGTGGCGGCGGACGCCCTAAGGCCGCTCGCCGCGCGCGATCCGCGCCTCGATCTCAGTCAGGACCGGACCTAGGTCAGCAACGCTCTCGACAACGTAGTGGGCTCCAGCGTCGCGGAGCGCCTTGGCGGAGGCCTCGATGCGCACGGCGCGCTCGGTGTCCTGCAGTCCGGCCAGTTCGTCCCGAGAAAGCCCCACGCCGTTGCCCGAGGCCGACAGACCCACCGTCCAGGCCCCGACCTCCAGCCCCTCGCCGATGCCGACGACGGCGTCATCGACCTTGACGCAGGCCCGCGCCGGCCAGACGCCCAGCTCGACCAGCGCCTTCCACATCATCAGCGGCGACGGCCGTCCGGCCGCCGTCTCGCCAGCGCAGACCACGGCGTCGGGCGCATAGCCCTGCTCCGCCGCCAACGGCAGGATGTCGGCCATCATCGGGCGGGTGTAACCGGTGGTGGAACCGATCTTCACGTCCCGCGCCCGCAGGTCGGCGACGAGTTCGGCCGCGCCGGGAATCAGCTGTGCGCAGTCACGGGCGGCGGCGCGCATCTTCGGCTCGACGGCGTCGTGCAGGCGATCGACATCGGCCTCGGTCGCGGCCGCGCCGTAACGCTCGGCCCAAAGGCCAGCGACACGCGGCATGGCCAGTAGGGCTCGCACGTGTTCGCGCTTGGCCTTGCCCATGTCGGCCCGGGCCTCGGCCTCGGTGATCTCGATCCCGGCCTCGGCGAACACCTCGCGCAGGGCCATGACCGGCGCGCGGCAGCCGAAGTCGATCATGGTGCCGGCCCAATCGAAGACGACGGCCTGAATGGGACTGCGGGTCATGCGGCGGCTCCTGGGTAAAGTCCGGCGATCACGTCCTCGGCCAGGCCGAAGGCGGTGGAGGCGCCGGTGCCGCTGGTCACCGTCACCAGGCGCACGCGCGGCATCGGCGCTTCGATCAGGCTGTGACCGGCGGCCGAGGCGTAGGTGCCCGTCCAGCGCTCCAGCACCGGCGGCGGGGCCTGGCCGAACACTTGGGCGAACTCGTCCAGGATCAGGGCGTCGACATCCTCGCGGGAGAACGGGTCCGGCGTGGCGGCGTAGTGATGGCTGTCGCCGACCACCAGCGAGCCATCGGCGCTCTGGGCCACGATCAGGTGCACGCCGTGCTCCAGTTGGCCGGCTTGCTCGACCTCCAGCCGCGCGCGCACGGCGGCCGCTTCCGGCAAGGCGGCGTAGCCCAGATAGCGTACGAGACCGAGGTCTGACATCACGGGCGCCGGCAGCCGCCAGCCCGGCGCGGCCAAGCGCAGCATCTGCAGCTTGCAGCGCGTGACCTCGGCCTGCGCGAAGGCGTCCGGGAACAGGGTGACGAGATCGTCGCCCGGACAGACCACGATGGCCTCGGCCTGGATCGCGCCGACCGAGGTCTCCAGCCGCCCGGTCTCGACGCTTCGCACGGCGACGCCACGCAGGAAGGTCACCCCTTGGGTGGCCTCCAGCCAGGCGGCCAGCCGGGGAATGGCGGTGCGGGATTCCACCCGCAGGTCCACCGAACTGGTCAACGCGCCCAGCACATCGCCCCGCTGAGGCAGGCGGTCGTCGAGGTCGGCGGCGTCGCGCCAAGCGCAGCCGTCGGCCATCTCGGTCTGGAGGAAGGCCTCCAGCACCGCCTTGGCCTCGGGACGACGGGCGACCATGGTCAGGCCGCGCTGCACGATCTCGATCCCGGCCGGACCCGCGATTTCACCCCAGACCTGGGCCGAGCGCCGCGCCCGCCGCCAGACTTCGCCGCGCGCCTGGCCGGTGACGGTCACGAAGCCGAAGTTGCGCACCGAGGCGCCGTTGGCCTGGGCGTCGCGGTCGATGACCACCACGCGCTTGCCCAGCCTCGCCGCGGCCAGGGCGTGAGCCAGGCCCACGATACCGGCGCCGACGACGGCCAGATCGAAGGAGCGCTCCGACATCAGGGTTCGACGACCTGGGGCACGAATGCTGTACGCGCGGAGGCCTCCCGGCGACGCAGGAAGTAGACACCAGCGAAGATCGTGCAGACCGCCCCAACGGCGCTGGTGGCGTAGACGCTGTCGATGAAGAAGCCCAGCCAGTCCAGATCGACCATGGCGAAGTTGCGCCACACCAGCAGCGCCACGCTGCCCAGATAGCCCGAGGCGTCGGCCACATAGATCAGGAAGCCGGCCGTGCCGACCCGGCCGCTGAAGGCGATCATGCGGTCGAACAGCATGGCGTTGAACGGGGTATAGGCCATGTAGAGCCCCGCGCCGGTCAGGATCATCCAGGTCAGGGGCGTCAGCATATGAGCCTGGAACGCCAGGGTCGAGCCGCCCAGGATCAGGAAGCCGGCCAGGATCACCCCGTGCATGACCAGCAGCGCCCGCAGGTTGTCACGCACCAGCATCACAGCGCCCATCACGGCCAGGGAGACGACCGCCACCGGCAGCTCGCTGGCGGTGAAGACGCCCGAGGCCTCGCCGAAGCCCATGGCCGTCCAGATCTCGGCGGCGAAGTTGTCGCGGAAGTCGCGCAGGGCCGTCAGCAGGATGTAGGCCAGCACCAGCATCACGATACCCGGCGCGTAGATCGCCAGGAAGGCCCGGCGCTGGGCCAGGTCCATCGGCTGGCGGCGCACGCGGGCGGCCTCGTCGGCGGCGCTGGGCGGCGGCATCTGCGTCAGCGCCCAGACCGACACGGCCAGCAACGGCAGGAAGATTGCCCCCGTGGCGGCCGGCATCCAGAACGGCGAGACGTGCAGATCGACCATCAGCCATTTGCCGACCGATTTGACCACGCCCGACGACAGGATGAAGCTGGCGCAGAGGATGGCGCCCAGCACCTCCGAAGTGCGGCGGCCCTCCATGAAGCCGAACACCAGCCCCCAGATCATGCCCAACGGCAGGCCGTTCAGGAACAGGGCCGCGACGTTCCAGGGCGCGGGGACGATCGCGAAGGCCAGCAGCGCCACCCAGGAAATCCCGATCAGGCCCAGGATAGCCACGCCGCGATGGCGGGGCGCGATCTCGGAGATCACCTTGACCCCGATCATCTTGGACAGCGCGTAGCCGGCGACCTGGGCCAGGACGAGGGCGATCTTGTAGTCGAGCGCGAAATGCCAGCCCTCGACCGCCCCGAAGGTCGCCGCCGCGAACGGCTTGCGGAAGGCGTACATCGAGAAATAGGCGCAGAAGCCGGCCAGGCCTGCGAACAGGGTGAAGACCAGCGGATTGGCCCGCTCCAGCCAGCGCTGAGGACCAGTTGTCATGGGAACGCCCCCTAATGGAGCATTCTGGTCTATACCACGTAGATGTCAGGTCGGTGACGGCGGCGAGGCCTAGCGCACGCGGATATCGACGCTGACCGTCAGGGCGTCGTGGCGCCAGTATTCGCGGTCGAATTCGACCACGTGACCCTGGGCGTCATAGCAGACCCGCACCAGGCTGAGGCCCGGCAGACCCGACTTGACGCCAAGGGCCTCGGCCTCGTCGCGGGTGAGAGCGCAGGGCCGCATGTCGACCTTGTTGCGCGCCACGCCGATGCCGTAGCTCGACTTCAGGACGCTGGTCAGCGAGCCGTTGAGGTCGTGCTCGATCAGACCCGGCGCCAGGGCGGCGTCGACGATGATGCTCTCCAGCAGCACCGCCCGGCCGTCGATCGAGCGGCGACGCAGGATCCAGTACATCGGCGCGCCGATCGGGCGCGAGAAGATCTGGGCCAACATGCCGTCGGCGACGATCTCGGTCTTGCTCAGGGTCTCGGTTTCCGGCCGCCGCCCCTGCGCCTCGACATAGGACATGAAGCCTTCCCAGCGGGTCGGGTCATAGACCACCGGCGGCGGCGAGACGTACCAGCCGCTGCGCTCCTTGCGGTAGATGACGCCCTCGGCCTCGAGCTGGAACAGCGCCTCGCGGACCGTGCCGCGCGCGACGCCGCCCCCGACCTGCAGCTGGCGCTCGGACGGCAGGCGCTCGCCCGGCTTGAACTCGCCGCCGGCGATGCGCGCGGCGATGTCGTCACGCACGCCGATATACTGAAGGCTTTCGGGCTGCTGCATCGGGCGACCTGGACAGCGGTCGAATCCCGCCTGGGCGCGAGGATGGGAGGCCGCTCCCCCAGGGTCAAGGAACTGGATCACGCCTGGCCTGACCAATTCACCGCCGGTCCGGATGTCACGAAAGTTTCGCCGACACCTTCAGCAATCTGGTCTATACCAAATTTGAACTTCAAGAGACGAGACGATGACGACCGACCGCCGCTCCTTCCTGCGCGCCGCCGCGACCGCCAGCACCGCCGTCGGCCTGCTGCCGGCCACCGTCGCCAAGGCCATGGCCATCCCGGCGCGTCATCGCACGGGCACGATCATGGACGTCGAGCACGTGGTGATCTTCATGCAGGAGAACCGCTCGTTCGATCACTATTTCGGGGCGCTGAACGGCGTGCGCGGCCTGGGCGATCCGCGCCCGCAGCGCCTGCCCGGCGGGGCCTCGGTCTGGCGCCAGCCCAGCAAGGAACACCCCGACGGCTTCGTCGCACCGTTCCACGGCGACGCCTCCGTCACCAATGCCTACACCGTCGATGGCGCCGACCAGGGCCACCAGGCGGCGATCACCATCGTCAACGGCGGCCGCTACGACCAGTGGGGCCACACCGGCGAGCTGCACAAGCGGATGGTCTACTACAAGGCCTCGGACCTGCCGTTCTATCACGCCCTGGCCAGCGCCTTCACGGTCTGCGACGCCTATCACTGCTCGACCCTGACCCAGACCTATCCGAACCGCCTGCACCTGTGGACGGGCTGCAACGGCGGCGGCAAGGTCGGCGGCGATCCGGAGATGAGCAACTATGGCGAGGACGAGACCCCCAGCGCCGACATGGCCGAAGACAAGGTCATGGCCAACGGGCCGCACGACTGGACGACCTATGCCGAGCGCCTGCAGGCGGCCGGGATCAGCTGGAAAGTCTACCAGGAGTACGACAATTTCGGCGACAACATCCTGTCTGTGTTCAAGAATTTCCGCCCGTGCGCCAAGGACTCCGAGCTCTACACGCGCGGCCGTTCGTGGGTGAGCGAAGGCAAGGCCGATCCCGACCGCAAGCGCTCTGACGGGGTGCAACTGGTCGAAGCCTTCCGCGCCGACGTCGCCGCCGACCGCCTGCCGCAGGTGTCGTGGATCGTCACCGCCGCCGACCTGTCCGAACACCCCTCGGCCGAGCCCTCGAAGGGCGAGCACGTCTGCGCCGAGCTGATCAAGGCGCTGGTCGACCACCCCGAGGTGTTCGCCAAGACCGTCTTCATCGTCAATTACGACGAGGCTGGCGGCTTCTACGATCACATGCAGCCGCCGATGCCGCCGCTGACGGCGGAACAGGGCTGGAGCTCGGTCTCGGTCGCTGGCGAGGCCAAGACTTACGGTCCCGACGCCGAGGGCGCCAACAAGGGCACACACGCGCTGGGCCTCGGCATCCGCGTGCCGGCCATCGTCGTCTCGCCGTGGAGCCGGGGCGGCTTCGTCTGCTCGGAGGTGTTCGACCACACCTCGACGCTGAAATTCCTGGAAAAGCGCTTCGGCGTCCGGGAAGAGAACATCAGCGACTGGCGCCGCGCTGTCTGCGGCGACCTGACCTCGGCCTTCGATTTCGCCACGCCGAACCAGGACTGGACGGCCCTGACCCTGCCGGCCACCGCCGACTACATGCAGCGGGTGGCCCGCTCCAAGGCCGCGCCCAGCCTGAAGATCCCGGCGACGCAAGGCCCCTCGGCCCAGGACGGTCCGCAGCGCGGCGCGCGTCCCCTGCCCTACGTCCTGTCGGCAGACGCCCGCGTCACGGACGGCGGGCTGTGGATCGACCTCGTCAACGCCGGCCGCGCGGGCGCGGTGTTCCAGGTGTTCGACAACACCGACCGCGACGCGCCCTGGCGCTTCAGCCTGGCGGCCGGCCAGAAGTACGCCGCCGGTCACTGGAATAAGGCCGGCCGCGCGCCGGGTCCCTACGACCTGACCGTCCACGGCCCGAACGGCTTCTACCGTCGCTTCGCCGGCGATACGTCCAAGCCCCAGCCGATCGTCACGGTCGCCGCCGACGCCCGCTCGCGCCTGATCGTCAGCCTGGCGGGTTCGGGCCTGGCGACCCTGCGCATGGCCGAGGACTATCCGCTGGCCGAGGGAGAAGCCGGCCGGAACGTCATGCTGAAGCCCACGGGCGTCGCCCGTTCGGTCTGGGACCTGCGGGGCAGCGACCACTGGTACGACCTGACCCTGACCCTGGCCGACGATCCTGCGTTCACCCAGCGCCTGGCCGGGCACCTGGAAACCGGCCGCGCCAGCCGCACCGACCCCGGCATCGGCCGGATGCGCCTCTAAGCCTTCTAGTTCACGGATACTCGATGACCTCTCGCCCTGCGGCCGATGCTTTCGTGGCCGAGCTGACCGATCTGTTCACCCGCCTGGGCGACCTGCGCTATGGCGAGGGCGTCAGCCAGATGGAGCACGCGGTGCAGACCGCTCACCACGCCAAAGCGGACGGCGCGCCGCCGGAACTGATCGCCGCCGCCTTGCTGCACGACGTCGGCCACATGATGCAGAAGGTCGGCGAGAATGCCGCCGATCTCGGTATCGATACCCGCCACGAGCACATCAGCGCCGGCTACCTGGCGCGCGCCTTCGGCCCCGGCGTCACCGAGCCGATCCGCCTGCATGTGGCGGCCAAGCGCTATCGGGTGGCGGTCGATCCGGACTATCACGAGCGCCTCAGTCCTGCCTCGCTGCAGAGCCTGGCCTTGCAAGGCGGTCCGATGAACCCGGCCGAGATCGAAAACTTCCTGGCCGATCCGGCGGCGCAGGCGGCCCTGCGGCTGCGCGGCTATGACGAGGCCGGCAAGGCGCCCGACGCCGAGGTGGCCGGCTTCGAGACCTATCGCGACCTGCTCATCGAGCTGATCGAGCGCGACGCCTCAGTCTAGCGCCTGCAAGCGCCGCCAGCAGGCTTCCACGCCCGGCAGCGCGCGCAGGATAGCGTCTTCGTGCCGACGCCACTTGTCCGGGGCCGGCGCGGTGTGGGTGTGCCGCGACAGCGGCAGCTGACCGGCCACCCGCGCTTGCAGCGCCGCGTCGAACGGCACGCCGGCGAAGCCGCACAGCCGGCGCGTCACGCCTTCGGGATCGGCCAGGAAGTCGTGATAGGCGACGCTGGTCCAGTCTTCCGGCGGCAGTTGCTGGAGGTCCTCCAGCGCGGTCTGATTGGCGCTGCGCCATTGCCAGGCGGCGATCGTCTCCAGCGGCGCGCCGCGCAGGGCTTGCCACCCCGACGGCAGCAGCAGCGACCACGGGCCGTCCCAGCCGGGCAGCGCCTTGTAGGTGACCCAGCCGCCCGCCTGCCAGGCGTCGATGATGCTGCCGAGGTTCTCGCGCGGGTCGCGCCACAGGAAGATGAACCGGGCGTCTGGGAAGAGCTTCTTCAGGAACGGGATACGCAGGGCGTTCTTCGGTGTCTTCTCCAGCAGCGGCGCGCCGTCGGCGGGCTCACTGCCGTCCGGGCCTTGCAGCCTGTCCAGCGTAACCTGGAGGATGGCGGCGCGGATCCCCGCCGTAGCGTCGGCGGCGGTTAGCCGGTTGGAGTCCACGCCAGGCGCGCCGGGGCGCAATGCGGCATGGTCCTCAATCAGCCAGTGGGCCTCGCCGCCGAAGCTGTTGAAGCCCGGCGAGCAGGCCAGGGTCTCGAACAGCAACGTGCTGCCCGAGCGCGGCGCGGCGATGATGAAGACCGGCTTCTCCAGAGGACGGGTGCGGGCGCGCAGCGCAGGCTCCTCGGCGACCAGATGCTGGAGGACCCGCTTTTCAAGCACCAGCAAAGCGCCAGCGCCATTGGTGCGCATGACGAGACCATCGGCCAGCGACGTGGCGGCCTCGCGCACGGCGGCGGTCAGACGCAGGAACTCCGATCGCCCCTGTCCACCGACGCCATGCAACGCGCAGAGCTGACGCCAGTCGAGGATGAAGCTATCAAGCAGCACCGAGAACCGCCGGACGTCTGCGGTATTGGTCGCGGCCACGAGTTCGGCGCGCAGATCATCGACCAGCCACTCCACCTCGGCGGCCGGCATCACTGGCGAGCACTGATCATTCTCGGTCAACAGTTGCGGCTTGGCCTGAGGCTCCCCCCCTACCGTCCGCCACTGCTCGCGGGGCGGCGTCGGACCGCAGGCGAACTGCCAGAACGAGGCCGTGCCGGTGGTGTCGGCGACCAGGTGGATGCGCGTCTGGTCCGAGCCGTTCACGACGTGATGGCGGCGCCAATTGTCGAAGATCCAGGCCTCGCCGGCCGCCATGTGTACGGCCTGGCCGTCGCAGTGGAAGGTCACCTCCGGTTGGGTGAAGACCGGGATGTGCAGCCGCACCCGCTTGTGCCAGTGGTAGTTGATGTCGGCGTGCTCGGGCACGGTCGCGCCGGGCGCCAGGCGCATCAGCCGCGAGCGGCTCCAGACCATCCCGAAACCGGCCAGCACCTGTTGCAGGTAGGGCATGCCGGCCAGCCAGCGGGTCGGCAGCATCTGTCCGTGTACGGAATCGCTTTCACTACCGTCGGCGCTGATCAGCCGCGCGGCGCTGTTGCCGGGGACCTGGTCCGGATGCGCGACCCAGGCCTCTGACGGCAAGGCGGCGACCTCGGCCTGAAGGCGGGCGACATCGAACAGCACCGGCAACTGGAAGAAGGGTCGCGACAGCCGCATCGGTCAGTCCTTGTAGCCGGTCACGGCGTCGCCCAGCGCGTCACGCAGCGGCTCCAGCCAGGGCGCGTAATGTTCCCACTGGGTTAGCCCCTCACGACCGAGCGGCTGGCGCACCTGTTCGGAGCTGGGCGTGCGCACGCTGCGCCGAGTCTCGTGGAAGGCCAGGCAGGCCGGCTCGAACGGCAGTCCGGTATGGGCCAGCATCCGCCGCACGCCGCCGTCGAGGTCCTCGACCAGCTCCTCGTAGGAGACCCTCAGCACCCGGCCCGGCAGCACGGCGTCCCAGTGCCGCATGAGGTCGAGATAGGTCCGGTAGTAGCGGGCGATGTCGTCGACGCCGTAGGTGAATTCCTGGTTGGTCGTGCCGAACAGCTGCTTGAGGTTGGAGAAACCGCAGGCCATCGGCTCGCGCCGCACGTCGATGATCGTGGCGCGCGGCAGGATGAGGTGGACCAGGCCGATGTGCCAGAAGTTGTTCGGCATCTTGTCGATGAAGAACGGCTGGCCCAGGCGGCGATAGGTGCGGGTCTCGGCCAGGAACCGCTCGCCCAGCGCCCTCGCCTGCTCGGCCGTCAGGTCCAGCAGCGCCTCGGGCTCAAGCGGCAGGCCGCAGTCCGGATCGCGACCGCAGAGGTCGCCGACGTAGCGGCCGATCTCGGTCAGTTCCTGCGTGCCTTCGACCTGCGAATGGGAGGCCAGGATCTGCTCGATCAGGGTCGAGCCGGAGCGTGGCAGGCCCAGGACGAAGATCGGCGCGGCGTCGTCCGCGCCCCAATCTGCCCGCTGGGCGAAGACCTTGGCGGTGAAGACCGACTTCAGCCGCGCGGCGCAGGCTTCGGCGACCTCAGGACGCCAGCGGCTCAGCGTGTGCCGCACCGTGTTGCCGCGCTCGTACGACCGCCAGGACGCCTCATAGTCGCTCCGATCCTCCAGCGCCTTGCCCAGCGCGAAGGCCAGATAGACGCGGTCCATGTCCTGGAGGTCGTTGCGCTCTTCCACGGCCTGCATCCGCGCGACCTCGTCATCGGTGAAGCGGTAGGTCTTGAGGTTGGCGAGACTGAACCAGGCCACGCCGTTGTCCGGCCGCGCCGCCAGGGAGGCGCGATAGTCGGCGATGGCTTCCGGCTGGCGGCCGGTGACCTTCAAGGCGTTGGCTCGCCACAAACGCAAGTCTGCGATCTCGGCGTTCGAGCCCGCGCGCGCCAGCAGTCGTTCGTAGAGGTCGATCACCGGCTCGTGGTCGCCTAGCGCCACACAGGCCGCGCCGTAGTGTTTGAGGTAGTCTCGGTTGTCGGGCTCCGCCGCCAGCAGGCGCTCAGCCTCCCCACGGGCCAGCAAGGGTTTCTGCCGCTGGAGCAGCACCATGGCGTAGTCGAACCGCGCGGCGTGGTAGTCCGGGGCGCGTTCGAGGACCGCTTCCAGCACGGCCTCGGCTTCGCCCAGATCGCCGCGCTCCTGGCGAATCCGCGCGAACAGACGCAGGACGCCGACATTCAGATGATCCTCGCGCAGATG
The DNA here is from genome assembly GCF_059424195.1 of Caulobacter sp. GW456-12-1-14-TSB4. Classification (NCBI taxonomy): domain Bacteria; kingdom Pseudomonadati; phylum Pseudomonadota; class Alphaproteobacteria; order Caulobacterales; family Caulobacteraceae; genus Caulobacter; species Caulobacter sp. GW456-12-1-14-TSB4. The sequence goes on along the minus strand of NZ_JBWKZF010000015.1, from coordinate 12,739 downwards.
GCCGAGAACGACGTCTTCCGCCAACTCCAGATCGCCATCCGCCATCAGGCTGTGCGCCGCCACCACCGCCGTCGGCAGTTGCTTCAGGATCGCCACCTGTTGCGCCGCCATCGTCGCCTTGGCGGTGGCGCCTGACATTCGATAGAGCTGCTCCAACATATCCCAGCTGGCCGGCAAGGTTGGATTGAGCGCCACCGCCGTCTCCAGGGCGCCGAGAGCGGCGGGTCCATCGCCCAACACGATGTGGCAAAGGCCACGCTCCTGATGCAGCCGACTGAACCGGGGGTGCAGGGCTTCCATCCGCGCAAGGACAGCCATGGCGTCCAGGACACGTTGGCCGACGCGCAGGCCTTGAGCCTGCCGCAACAGGGCGTCGCGATCGCTCACCGTGCGGCGCTCGCTAGCAGGAACGGTTCCAGCCAGTCCGGGTCCGACTGGTCGGCGTCGTAATATTCGAAGATCAGATGGATGCGGTCGCTCGTGCCGTCGTTGCGCACCCAGTGCGGACCGAGATTGTTGACCTCCACCGCCTCGCCGACCGGGAAGTTGTGCTCCTCGCCACCGAAGAAGCTGACCACGCCGGGATTGGTCTTGATCGGCACGTGAATCTTGTGCGGCCACTTGGCCGCTGGATTGGCGTCGATATGCGGATGGATCACCCCGCCCGGCGGCATCCGGGCTAGCATCACGCGGGGAAACACGCCGCGCGCATAGCCGTAATCGCGGACCGCCTGCCCCAGCACAGGTTCCAGCAGCACCTGCCACTGGGCCCATGCAGGACGATCGTGTGAGCCGCGCCAGTCGCGCGGGCTGTCGATGAAGCGGAAGACGATGTGCCGCGTCGCGCCCAGCGCCTCGAAGCGATTGGGCTTGTCGGCGTTCTCGGCGGCCCAGACGTCCTCGGGAATGGCCAGCGCGGCGGTGCGCAAGGCGGCGATGTCGACCGCGCCCAGCGGGCGGATGGTCGTGGTCTTACGCGGGTTGGCGGCGGGCTCGCTCATCGCGTCCCCTCGAAGTCATAGCCGAACAGCTCCAGGTCCTGAGCGTAGCGCGCCGCGACGCCGTCGATCAGGGCCTGGTCGTAGTACTGCCGATAGTCGCCATGCGTGCTGCCATTGACCCGATCCAGCGGCCGCGAAGCGATGCCGATCCGCGCGCAGATCGCGTCGTACGAGCCCTGCATGTCCTCGACACGGCCGACCGCGTCAGCCAGCAGGGTCTCGCCGTCGTCATCGACCAACAGCGAGGCCTGCGGCTGGAACAGGATGTGCTGCTCGGGCGGCGCCGCGAACAGGAAATGGCGCATCGCCTCACGCGGCCGCAGCCGGAAGTCGTCGCCGCCGCGCAGCATGAAGGCGCAGTACGAGACGAAGCGGTCGAACGGATTGCGCACGAAGGCGAACTTGAAATAGCCGTCGAAGACCTCGTCGCCGAGATGCGGACGCACCTGCCGCAGCGCCAGGTGGCCATGCCGGATCGCCGCCAGGTCCTCCCAGGGGAAGCGCTTGTTGACGAACAGGCCCACCTGCTCGACGTCGGCGTCGTCCAGGTGCTCGCGCAGGGCCTGCCGCACGGCGTGGGTGCCGGTCTTGGGCACCGCGGCGAAGATGAAACGGTGGCGGTGGGAAACGATCATCGGCCTGGATGCACGGGAAAGGCGCCCGCCTCCGTGAAGGAGACGGGCGCCCAGCCTAGCGTGCGCTCATGTCAGAACTTGTAGCTGAGACCCATCATGTAGGTCCGGCCGCTCTGGGTCTGGTTGTAGAGGTAGCGGTTCTGCCCCCAGAACTGGGTGTCCTTCTGGTTGGTCAGGTTGACCGCGTCCACCGACAGCTGGAGCTTGTCGGTGATGTTGTAGAAGGCTGCGGCGTCCACATAGGTGGAACCTTCGAAGCCCCGCGTGCTGGCGCTCATCGGGTCGTCGCTGCGTCCCGAATACCAGCGGGCCCGGTGGCTGAGCGAACCGCGCAGGCCCCAGTTGTCGGTCTCGTAGTAGAGCGTGAAGTTGTAGCTCGTCTTCGAGATGCCGGTCAGGGCGTCATCGGCATCGACATAGGTGTAGTTGGCCACCGCGCCGAGGTTGTCGAACGGCGCCGGCAGGAACGAGAACTGGGTCTGGGCGGCCAGCTCGACGCCCGTCAGCTTCTTCTTGCCCTCGACATTGATGGGCATCGAGAATTCCGAGACGATGGTGTTGGCCGTCGCGCCCGGGATGGTCGTGAACGGCACGCCCGTCTGGCTGAACGGGACGTTCTCCAGGGTCAGCGAGCCGATGAAGTTGTCGATGCTCTTGTGGAACACGCTGGCCGACAGCAGGCCGACCTTGCCGAAGTAGTACTCGACCGACACGTCCAGCGTGGTGTCCTTGTACGGCTTCAGGTTCGGGTTGCCGCGCGAGGCGGTGATCTCGCCCGAGCTGTCGTCCTTGAACGCGCTGCCCTCGGCCGCCATCGAGCCCAGGCCCGGACGGTTCAGGTTCTTCGAGGCGGCGAAGCGCACCAGCACTTCGGGCGTCAGTTCCAGCACCGCGTTCATGGCCGGCAGCACGCCGTCATAGCTGCCCTTCACGTCGGTGGTGCCCAGATAGGCGTAGCTGTCGCCCTGGATCCAGCCGGTGCTGTGGGTGTCGGTCTGGTAGCCGCGCAGGCCGACATTGCCACGGAAGCGCATTCCGCCCAGCTGGCTGTCCCAGTCCACCTGCGCGTATTCGGACACGGTCTCTTCGGTGGTCGTGTAGACGTTCTCGATGTCTTGCAGCGCGCCGCCCGTGCCGTCCTTGTTCGGCTCGAAGCGGTGGTATTCCTTGTACTTGGCGAAGGCCTTGTCGTAGTCGCCGATCAGCCACGAACCGAAGCTGTTCTTGAACACCGAGGTGACGTCGCCGACCGCCGTGCCGCGCATCTTCGAGCGCGTACCGTTGACGTTGTCGTCGTAGAACACGTCGCGGCCGCCCTGGACGAAGCGGTGATAGGCCACGCCCGCGCGCAGGGTGAAGATGTCGTTCAGCTCATAGTGGGCGTTCAGCACGCCCTCCTTCAGCTCCGACTGGTTGTTGAAGCCACGATAGTAGAACGAGTCCATCGCATAGGTGGACGCGTCGGTGGGGTTCCAGCCCGGATACTGGAAGTCCGCCGACTGGCCGTCCGAGCCGTAGTTGGCGATCAGGTTGCCCTTGGCGCGCATGTACAGCTTGTCGTCATAGGGCGTCTTGTAGGTCGATTTCTCGTAGCCGACGTGGCCGTCCAGCGAAAAGCGGTCCGTCGCGTCCCACTTGCCGGTCAGGGCGATCTGGTTGAAGCGGTTCTTGTTCAGCGAGCGGCGATGCTCGCTGCCGAACGTCGTGCCGGTGACGTCGGTCATCGTGACGTAGTTGTTCTTGTCCCAGGCCAGGTTGTTGATCACCGAGCCCTTCTGGAACGCGGCCGGCCAGACGCCGCCGGCCGGGGCGTCGAACGCGATCGAGCCGTCGGAATTCAGCGGACGCGTGGCCAGGTGCAGTTCGTCGCGATGGGTGGTGAACTGGCCGTACAGGGCGTCCAGCGTGAACAGCAGGTTGTCGACCGGCTTCCACTGCAGCGCGGTCGTCACGCCCAGGCGTTCCATCTTGGCGTCCCACGACGACAGGCGGTTGCCGTCGGCGAAGATCAGGTCGCCGGACAGGAACTTGGTCTGCTGGGCGGCCGACAGCTTGGAGATGTCCAGGCCCGCGGCGACCATCGACTTCAGCTTGGCGGCGTCGGGCTGGTCGTAGTTGTAGGTGTTGTGGCCCTGCTCGGTGGTGCGGCGCTTGGCGTAGGCGACCGAGACCAGCGCGCCGAACTTGTTGTCCCAGTTATAGCTGAACAGGCCGGCGACGCGCGGCTGGGTGTCCTTGGTGTACTGGTTGGTGCCGGCCTTGATCGAGATCGCGCCCTTGCCGCCAGTCGCGTAGTCGAAGGGCTTGCCGGTGAACAGGCCGACCGTGCCGGCCATGCCGCCTTCGTTCTGGGCCGCCTGATAGGTCTTCTCGACCTCGACCTTCGAGAACAGTTCCGAGGCGAAGATGTTGAAGTCGAAGGCGCGGTCGCGCGAGCGCTGGCCACGGCTGTCCTGCGCCGAGTCGACATTGCCCAGCACTTCCATGCCGTTCAGCTGCACGCGGGCGAAGTCGGGACCCAGGCCCCGCAGCGAGATGCGACGACCTTCGCCGGCTTCACGGTTGATCTGCACGCCCGGCAGACGCTGCAGCGACTCGGCCAGGTTCAGTTCCGGGAACTTGGCCATGTCCTCGGCGACGATGGCGTCCTTCTGGATCACCGAGTCGCGCTTGATGGCGCGGGCGTCGCTCAGCGACTTGCGGAAGCCGGTGACGACGACCTCGTCGACCGCGTCGGGCGCGGCCGCTTCACCGGCGGCCTGCTGCGCGAAAGCGGCCGATGAATGGGCGCCGACGGCCAGCGCCGCAACGCTGGCCAGCAAAAGGCTCTTGAGGTTCGAGCGCGCGGCTCGAACGGGATATCGCGTCGACATGAGTGGTTCCCCTGCCCCAACTGGTATGGACCAGAGCGCTTTAAGCAGCTTGCGGCGACATCACCGTGACAGTTGACGCAGATCATGCAGAAATTCCGCCGAGCCCACGCGGAGCGTCAGCGAAGGCATCGGCCACACACTCAAGTTGAAGTCAGAGGACTGACGGAACGGCGCTGTCCGGACACCTTCGTCGCGTATCGGCGGTGCTCATGACGACGTCCACGCCCAGAGGTCATGCTTCTTTCGTTGGGAAGCCGACAGACCGCGCCGCGACCACGACACCGCAACCCGTGCGCCAAAGTTCAATATCTGGACTATACCAATAAAGCTTAGCCGGCGGCGTGCGGACGGCGGCTGTTCCAGGCCACGGCGTTCTTGCGGGCCTTGGCCAAAGTCGCGGCGGTCTGGATCAGCACGGGTCCACCGCAATAGAGCAGCCGCTGGTGGAAGACGCCCCGGAAGGTGTTCGGCTCCAGGCTCTTGAGGGCCGGATGATTGACCACCCGGTCCGCCCAGCTCGGCGCGCCTTCCCAGCGTGAGCCCGCCAGCAGCACGGTCGGCGGATCGGCCAGCAGGCTCTCCAGCGAGACATTGCCCCACTTCTTCAAGCCGTAGCGACTGGCGAGATTGTCGAAGCCGCAGCGCTCCAGCATGTCGCCGACCAGCGTGCCGCGCCCCGCGACCAGACCACCGGGCTGATAGACCAGCGCCCCCAGGCGCGGCTCGCCCGGCTTGGGTTGCGCCTCGGTGAGGGCTTCCTCGATTCGCGCCACCAGCGCCTCGCCGCGCGCCGGATTGCCGACCAGCTCAGCGATCTTGCGGACCTGTTCGAGGCTGGCCTCGACGGTGTTGGGCACGTCGAACTCGACGACGCGCAGACCGCGCGCCTTCAGCGCCGAGCGCGTGTAGAGGCCCGAGCGCTTGCTGGCCAGGACGAGGTCCGGCTTCAGCGCCACCACCTCTTCGGCGCCCTCGTTGGTGAAGGGATAGGTCCGCGCGCGGGCGGCCATGATCGACACGTCCGGATCGCGCGAGAAGTGGCTAAGCGCGGCGATCTGCCGGCGGTCGGCGACCTCCATCAGCACGATGTCCAGACACGAGCCGATCGAGACGATGCGCTCAGGCCGTTGGGTAGGCCGTTCGGGCGCCGCACCGGCGGTCAGGGACAGCAGGCCGGCCGTGGCCGCCCGACGGGTGAGAATCAAAATTCGATCCCCGCCTGGGCCTTCACGCCCGACCGGAACGGATGCTTGACCATCGTCATCTCGGTGACGAGGTCGGCGGCGTCGATCAGGGCCTGCGGCGCGTTGCGGCCGGTGACGATGACGTGCTTGCCCTCGGGCCGGTTGACGATGACCTCGACCACCTCCTCGACCGGCAGGTATTCGTAGCGCAGGACGATGTTCAGCTCGTCGGCCACCACCATGTCGATGTCCGGATCGGCGATGCGGGCCTTGACCGTCTCCCAGGCCTCGCGCGCCACGGCGATGTCGCGGGCGCGGTCCTGGGTGTCCCAGGTGAAGCCCTCGCCCATCGGCTTGAACTCGACCTGGTCGGGGAAGGCGTCGAACACGACCTTCTCGCCGGTCTTCAGCGCCCCCTTCACGAACTGGATCACCGCCACCCTCTGGCCGTGACCGATGGCGCGGCAGACCATGCCCAGCGCCGCCGTGGTCTTGCCCTTGCCCGTGCCAGTGTTGACGATCAGCAGGCCTTTCTCGATCTGCCGCTCGGCCATCATCTTGGCCCGCGCGGTCTGGATCTTGGCCATCTTGGCGGTGTGCTTGGCGTTGAGGTCGGTGTCGTCCGTCACTGGGCGATCTCCTGGGCGAGTTGGGCGAGGCGCACGGCGGCGCTGTTGGATCGGGGACGCCAGAGGCCGCGCTCGATGGCCTCCAGCAGACGCTCGGCGGCCTCGCGCAGGGCGTCGGGATTGGCGTCGCGCATGAAGTCGGCCACGGCCTCGTCGGCCAGCAGCGCGTCATAGGCCAGGTCGAAGTGGTGATCCTTCACCGCCCCCGTCGTGGCGGCGAAGGCGAACAGGTAGTCGAGGCTGGCGGCGATCTCTAACGCGCCCTTGTAGCCGTGGCGCATGACGCCGGCGATCCACTTGGGGTTCACAAGACGGGCGCGGACCACACGGCCGATCTCGTCCTCCAGCGTGCGGATCACCGGCCGTTCGGGGCGCGAATGGTCGTTGTGATAGACGCGCGGCGCGACGCCTTTCAGCTCCGTCACCGTCGCGGTCAGCCCGCCCTCGAACTGGTAGTAGTCGTCGCTGTCCAGCAGGTCGTGCTCGCGGTTGTCCTGGTTGTGGATCACCGCATCGACGGCGGTCAGGCGGCGCTCCAGCAGCGGCCGGGCCGCCTCGCCCTCCCCTCCCGCGCCGTAGGCATAGCCACCCCAGACCAGGAAGGCTTCGGCGAGATCGGCGCGATCGGTCCAGAGTTTCTCGTCGATCATCGCCTGCAGGCCCGCGCCATAGGCGCCGGGCTTGGAGCCGAACACCCGCGCGCCGGCCGCCTCGTCGCCGCCTTCGGCCAGGAAGCGCGCGGCGGCGGGGTTGTCCTCTGGAGGCTCGTCCAGGGCCATGACGGCGCGGGCTGCGCTATCCAGCAGGTCGATCTGCGGGCCGAAGGCGTCGCGGAAGAAGCCGGAGATGCGCAGGGTCACGTCCACGCGCGACCGGCCCAGGGTCGCCAGCGGCAGGACCTCGAAGCCCGTCACCCGGCCGGTCGCCGCCTCCCAGGTCGGCCGGCAGCCCATCAGCGCCAGGGCCTGAGCGATGTCGTCTCCACCGGTGCGCATGTTGGCCGTGCCCCAGGCCGACAGCGCCACGGCCTTGGGGTAGTCGCCGACCTGCTGCAGGTGATCCTCGACCAGCAACTGCGCCGATGCCCAGCCCAGGCGCCAGGCCGTCGGCGTCGGCACAGCGCGGGTGTCGACGGAATAGAAGTTGCGGCCCGTTGGCAGGACGTCGGGCCGCCCCCGCGTCGGCGCGCCCGACGGTCCCGGCGCGACGAAGCGACCGTCGAGGCCGGTCAGCAGCGCGGCCATTTCGGCGTCGCCACAAGCTTCGACGCGGGGTAGCAGGCGTTCGCGGACTTCATCCAGCACGGCGGCTGTACGGGTCCAGGCCGGATCAGCGGTGGCGCCGACGATCAGGCGCGAGGCCAGCAGCTCAAGCCGCTCGACCGTGTCACCGGCGGTGCGCCAGGGATCGTGCGACATCGACGCCAGAGCCAGAGGCTTCACACCGGTCCAGGCTTCGCCCAGCGTCGCGGCCAGCGGATCGAAGTCGAGCCCCAGGTCGTCGGCCAAAGCTCGCAGCAGCGAGGCCTCGCCGCCTTTTCCCAGCCCGCGCGGCGTCCGGGCCAAGGCCACGACCAGATCGTCGCGCAGCCGGCCTTCCGGCGAGGCGCCGAAGACGTGCAGGCCGTCGCGGATCTGCATCTCCTTGAGGTCGCAGAGATAGTTGTCCAGCGCCGACAGCGCCTGGTCCTCGTCGGCCAAGTCCATGCCGCAGTCGACATCCAGCCCCTGGCTGGCGGCCAGGGCCAGGATCTCCTCGCGCAGCGGCTTCAACCGCCGCGGATCGAGACCGGCGGCGTCGTAGTACTCATCGACCAGGGCCTCGAGCGCCTTCAGCGGGCCATAGCTCTCGGCGCGGGTCAGGGGCGGCGTCAGGTGGTCGATGATCACCGCGCCTATGCGGCGCTTGGCCTGCGTCCCCTCGCCGGGATCGTTGACGATGAAGGGATAGAGCTGTGGGACCGCCCCGGCGATGGCCTGCGGGAAGCAGGCGTCCGACAGGGCCAGCGCCTTGCCCGGCAGCCATTCCAGATTGCCGTGCTTGCCGACATGGACCACCGCGTGGGCGCGGAACGCCGTCCTAAGCCAGGCATAGAAAGCCAAGTAGTTGTGCGGCGGGACCAGGTCTGGGTCGTGATAGGTCGCCTTCGGATCGATGTTGTAGCCCCGCGCCGGCTGGACGCCGACCACGACGTTGCCGAACACGTACAGCGGCAGGCGGAAGGCGCCGCCCGCGAAGGCGGGGTCCTTGGCTGGAGAACCCCAGCGCTCGGTCACGGCGGCTCGGGTCGCTCCCGGCAGAGATGCGAAGAAAGCCTCGTAGTCCGCCAGCGCCAAGGCCGGCCCAGCCGCGCGGCCGGTGACACCGGCGTTGGTGACCCCGCCCCTCAGCCGGTCCATCAGGTCCGCCGAGGTTTCTGGCGGGTCATCGATACGATAGCCGGCCGCCCCAAGCGCCAACAGGATCGCCGTCACGCTGGCCGGCGTATCGAGCCCCACGCCGTTGCCCAATCGCGAGTCCCGGTTGGGATAGTTGGCCATGACCAATGCCACGCGGCGCTCGGAGGTCGGCGCTCGGCGCAGATCGGCCCAGCCCCGAGCCAGGGCAGCGGCGTGGGCGACGTTGTCCTCCGCCGGCGCGTGGCTGACGACGTCGCACTGGGTCCGAGGATCGTGGCGCAGCGCCGCCTTGAAGGCCGTCGCGCCGGCCAGCAAGCGTCCGTCCAGCTCCGGCAGGGCGACGTTCATCGCCAAATCTCGCACGCCAAGCCCGCGCGCGCTGGCTTCCCAGGCGGCGCGGTCCAAGCCAGCGAACACCAGTTGCAGCACCGGCGCGCCGCCGGTCTCCAAGGGGCTCGGCCGGCGATCATCGCCAGGATTGGACACGGCGAAGGCCGTGGCGTTCAGCACCACGTTGGGCGCGATCCGCGCGAAGGTCTCGGCGATCAGCTCGGCGGCGAAGGGGTTCTTCAGGCTCTGGACGAAGATCGGCGCGACGTCGAAGCCGCGCTGGGTCAGCGCCGCGATGTGGACATCGATCGCCTGGGTCGTCCCGGCGGCCACCAGCGCGCGGTAGAAGACCAGCGCCGCCTTCGGCCGTTCCGGAGACCAGTTTTCGGCGAGGCCCACCAGGTCGGTCAGCCGCCGACCGGGCCAGTAGAATCCCGCGTCCAGCAGCGGCGCGGGCTCGTTCCATTCGCCTTGCGGCCGGCCGATCAGGTCGGCGGCGTAGAGCAGCAGGTTGCGGGCGTTGGCGATGCCGCCCTGGCGCAGATAGGCAAAGACTCGATCGCAAACCTCTGTGGGCGCGACGGAAATCGCCCGCCCCTCCCCGTCGGCCTGTTCGTCCAGCAAGGCCACGAACAGAGCGCCGCGCCGGCGACACGAGGCGGCGATCTCGTCCAGTCCGTAGGGCCAATAGGCGCGGCCGCCGACCAGACGCGCGACGACGATCCGGGCCTTGTCGATCACGCTCTCGACATACAGATCGACCGACAGCGGATGCTTGAGCCGCAGCAGGTTGGCCAGCCGCACCGTCGGGAAGTCGTCCGGCAGTCCAGCCAGGGCCTGGGACAGGCACGCCAGGTCGCTGTCGGCGGCCGACAGGACGACGATGTCGCCGGGGCTCTGCCCCAGGTCGACCGCCTCCTCGCCGTCGAGGACCTGCCCCGGCTGGACCGCCAGCAGATGCATCAGGCCAGCGCGGCCTCGACGATCGGCGCGATCGCGGCTTGGTCGATGCCTTTCTCGCCGATCACCACGAGCGACGAGGCGCGGGCCTCGCCCTCGCGCCAGGGCCGGTCGAAATAGGTCTGGATGCGCGGGCCGACGGCCTGGACGATCAGGCGCGCCGGCTTGCCCGCCACGGCCACCACGCCCTTCAGACGCAGGATGTCGTGGGCGGTGAGCACGCGCAGCAGCCCAGCGGTCATCGCCTCGACATCGACCACCGCGCCGCCGCGCACGACGAAGCTGTCGAAGTCGTCGTGGTCGTGATCGTCCTCGCCTTCGTGGTGCGACTTACGGCTGTCGAGATCGTCCTCGGCCGCGACGCCCAGGCCCAGCAGCACGGCCGGGTCCAGCGCGCCCTGGCGAGCGTGGATCACCTTGACGCCCGGACGCAGATGCTCGGCCAACGAGGCCTCCACGCGGGCCAGGGTCTCGGCGTCGATCAGGTCGGTCTTGTTGAGAATGACGAGGTCGGCGCAGCCCAGCTGCTCCTCGAACAGCTCTTCCAGCGGGGTATCGTGGTCGAGGGTCGGATCGGCCAGGCGCGCTTGGCTCAGCGCGGCCTCGTCATGGGCGAAACGCCCGGCGGCCACGGCTTCGGCGTCGATCATCGCCACCACGCCATCGACCGTGGCGCGGGTGCGCACCTCCGGCCAGGTGAACGCCTTGACCAGCGGCTTGGGCAGGGCCAGCCCCGAGGTCTCGATCAGGATGTGCTCGGGCGGGTTCGGGCGATCGATCAGCTTCTGCAGCGTCGGCAGGAAGTCATCGGCGACGGTGCAGCAGATGCAGCCGTTGGCCAGCTCCAGGATGTCGTCGTCCGAGCAGCCTTCGACGCCGCAGCCGCGCAGGATCTCGCCGTCGATGCCGACGTCTCCGAACTCGTTGACCACCACGGCCAGGCGCCGGCCGCCGGCGTTCTCCAGCAGGTGGCGGATCAGGGTGGTCTTGCCCGCGCCCAGGAAGCCGGTCACCACGGTCGTCGGAATTCTGGCCATCTTGTCGTCCCTGCCTCTGGCTATCGCCAGACGGGGCAAGTGACGGCGCGCAGAGCCACACGGACGCGGGCGTCCGGAAGGCCATGCCTTGCCGCACTGGTGCACCCCGCCCAGTCGCATCAATAGTCGTGAAGGCCGGTCTCCTGGCTTACGCCCTCCCGCCTCGGCGCCTTCCCAGAAGCAAGCTTCCAGTGGCGTGTGCCGGGGCGATCGACGGACGATCACAGTTGCGGGGGCAGCCGCGGATTGGTCACCGCATTCCCGGAGGCTTACACCTCCATGCCTTCACGACGACGGGCGTAGGCTGAGCCCCTCCCGGGGTCAAGCGGTCAGGCCTTGGAACCGCCATTGCCGATTGAACGACAGGGTCAGCTGGGCCAGCGGCGCGATATCGATCCGGAAGGCGGCGGCCGGCGGGATATTCAGGACGTGGGCCAGCGCGGCGCGCATCACTGGCTGGTGGGTGATGGCCAGGATGCGGTCGTCGCTCGCCGCCTGGGCGTCGATCCAGGCCCCGACCCGCGTGACGACCGCCGCGAAGGTTTCACCGCCTGGCGCGCCGGCGGCCGGATCGGCGATCCAGCCCATCAGCGCCTCGGGCTGCTCGGCATGGACCTCGGCGAGGGCGCGACCGCGCCAGGCGCCGTGATCGATGTCAGCTAGAGCGGTCTCCACGGCCGTCTCAAGCCCCAAGGCCTCCGCCGTCTGGCGCGCGGCCAGCGACGGCGCGACGAACACCCGTTGCGGCGCAGGGCGGAGCGCGAGCGCCCTCGCCTGCTCACGGCCGGCGGCGTCGATGGCCTCGTCCGGGTCGGGAAAGCTCCCCTCGCGCATGGAAGCCGCCGCGGCATGGCACAGAAAAACGAGGCGTGTGGCCAAGGCGGCCTCCGATACAGCTTGACGACGCGTGGCGACGCCTCCTAGCTCGAACATGACCTTGGAAGGAAGCCGGTGGAACTCCGGCGCGGTCGCGCCACTGTGATCGACGAGCAATCGTCGAAAGTCAGACCCTTCCAGGTTCGATGTCAGCGCCGGGACGCGAAATCCCAGGGAGAGCTTCACGATGGCCACGGCCTCTACGATTTCCGACGACGTCTTCATCCCGATCGGCGGCCAGACCGCGATCCCGCTGAAGGATATCGCGCCCTGGGCCGTGTTCGGCGTGCTGCTGGCGCTGGTTTGCCTCTACTTCGTCAGCATCGAGCAGGGCGCGCTGTCGCTGTTCAAGGGCATGTACGTCCACGAGTTCGTGCATGACGGCCGCCACCTGATGGGCTTCCCCTGCCACTAGGCGGGGTTCGAGCAACTCCCATGACCCCACAGCTTCTCTGGCGCGGCATGCTGGCCGGCGTCATCGCCGCCCTGTTCGCATTCGCGTTCGCACGCGTCTTCGCCGAGCCCCAGGTCGATCTCGCCATCGCCTACGAGGCCTCGCACGAGATGGCCCACATGGCGCATGGCTCAGCGCCCGCCGCACCCGAACCCGAACTGGTCAGCCGCTCTACCCAGAAGGGCCTGGGCCTGCTGACCGCCGTCACCCTCTATGGCGCGGCCGTCGGCGGCGTGTTCGCCCTGGTGTTCGCCTATGCCTACGGACGCTGGGCCCGGCTCAGCCCGCGCGTCCTGACTCTGCTGCTGGCCGGCGCGGCCTTCGTCGTCGTCGCCCTGATCCCGGCCCTGAAGTACCCGCC